>NZ_JAFCXE010000010.1:0-229609 GCF_049897905.1 Pararhizobium sp. PWRC1-1
GGGTATCAAAAGCGGGCGGAGGACCAGAGCCAGCAAACGGTCTCCAACGACCGGGATCCCGACGGCCTTCCGCCCGCCCCCATTAAAGCACAGTTCAGACACACAGGATTCCTGTGACAAGCACAGGGATGACGGAAGATTTGGCAATCGCATTATCTCCCAAGTGACCTGCCAAATGAGGAGAAAATGACTTTGTCAGGAGTCTGACTGGCTGAAGCTACCGCGTCATCCCGTTTCGCCTATCGCTGGCAGCTTGATGGGGCGGAAAATGGTGCCTTGACGTTAAAGAAACTCGCGCAGAGCCTCACGCGATTGAATTCCGAGGAATTCGATCGCCACACCTTCCTGGAAATGACGCACGACGCGACCCTTCATGCTTCCGAGCAGAATGGATGTGCCGAGTGGCAGGCGGGTCTCCATGTCGACGGCGGCACCGGACAGGGAAAGGTCGATGATTCGGCAGACATATTTGCTGCCGTCTTCCAGGGTGATTTCCGTGCGGGTCTTGCGCGGCGCAAGACGGTCGTGGCGCCGGTCTTCCGGCAGTCCCAGTTCGTGCTTGTTGGCAATCCAGGTCAACTGTGCCGCAAGCTTTTCGCGCTTGCGGTCGGTGGCGTTGATCTGAATGACGAAGGCATTTTCGGTAAGACGGGAAACCGTGCCTTCCAAGCGGCCGACATGATCGACATAAGCGATGATGCGTTCGCCAGCACGTGGCCGTGCATCGCAGGTGAACAGCACATCACCCGGCGACATATCGATGGCGGTGCATTCGAATTCGTCGTGGTTGGCAAGCATGAGGCGGCCCGTCAGGTTCACCGAAACACGCTGGAAAGCGCCTTCGTTGTGCTGCTTGGGGCCGGCAGTCTGTGCTTGTTGAAACGAATACATGACCACACTTGTGCGATGTCCATCCAAGCCACAGCTTTAACCGCTTCCAGTTAACAGAAGGTTTTTTTGTGTGCCCGCATTTGATCCGTATTAATCCCTGCGGCCGCCCTCGAGCACCCGAAGATGCAGAACGCGGCGGATTGCGCCGGCAAGACTGTGATTGATCATCGGCTGGCTGGATGCGGGCAGGGGCTTTTCCGGCCGGTTCTGCGCAAACAGGTTGGTCTTTTCGATATCAATCACGCGGATGCCGCCAAGATCGAGATAATTGACGGGCGTAGCCTCCAGCCAAAGTGGTCTCGACAACGGCACCAACGCGCCGATGATCCGGTCGACAACCCCATCCGGCGAGCGCAACGGCAGCAGGATGATTTCGGTCGGCAGGCGATCGGCGGTGCCGGCAAGGGATGATGCCGACAGAACGACCGGCGTTTTCTGCGCCATCACGTCATCGGCGATGCGGGCAAGACGGCTGGTCTGCTCGGCCAGCCAGAGTGCATCGAATGTCGAGCCACGCAGTTCGCGCGCAAACAGCGCACAGATGCGCGTGCCGGCAAGCCGGAAGCGGATATCGCCACGCGGTGTTTTTTCGAGAATGAACAGATCCGGCAGGATATTGCGAATATGACCAGGCTCGATCTGGCTGCGGGCCGGCACATCGCGATGCCCCCGCAGCTCATCCCAATAGGCGTAGATCTCGATAGCGGTCTTGCTGCGCATGCTCTCATTCCATTCGAAACATATGTGTGCCGCTTTGGCACATCCGGCGGGAAAAACACGCCCGCAAGGATGACACTGCGATTTCCGTGCCAGCGCGATATTAAGGTTAATGTTTGGTTTAGATTGAAAGAGATGCGTGCAGATGGCATGGAAGGATATCACTTCACGAAGGGTTGCCTTCGGCACACAACTTAGGGCTCGGGGTTTTTGGGAGCTCACCAGCCGTTCAGTCTCTTGACTGGACGGCCTTTTTTTCGTCTCGCGGCAGGCGATAACCTTCGCTAAGGCCCAGTCCGTCCCTGCGCGAATAGATGCCGCGCATCTCGCCACTTTTGACGTGGTCGTGAATCGTATAGAGCGGTGACATGACAAAGGCGGCAATGGACGAAACCGCAGAAAGAACAGTGAGCGGCATGACAGACCAACCGGGCGATGCGACATCTCCGCAAGCCGATGAAGCCGGCACCGTGCAGCGGGCAAGTGAGCCTGCCTTCAATCTGCCGTCCGGACTTGTTGCGATACTGGTACTGCTGGTGGCCATTCACGCTGTGCGCACATATGTGCTGCCGTCGGGTCTCGATGAGGAGTTGATCTTCAACTTTGCTTTCCTGCCGGCGCGGTATGACCATTCGCTGGCTGACCAGAGCCTCGCCTGGCTGTGGAGCCCGATCACCTATTCATTCCTGCATGGTTCCTGGGAACACCTGATTTTCAATGGCTTCTGGATGATCGCCTTTGGCGCGCCGGTCATCCGACGGATAGGCATGCTGCGGCTTGCCCTGTTCTGGTGCCTTTCGGCGGTCGCAGCCGTGGCCCTGCATACCGCATTTCACTGGGGCGAGATGGTCGTCGTCGTCGGAGCTTCGGGCGTTGTTGCCGGTCTGATGGGCGCTGCCGCCCGGTTTGTCTTTTCCCCAAGCGGCCGCATCAGCCGCCAGTTCGCCCATCTCAACCGTCGCCTGACGGTGCGCGAGGCGCTGGCGAACCGGTCGGTCGTGGTTTTCGCCGGCATCTGGTTCCTGACCAATTTCCTGATTGGCCTCGGCGTTTTTGCCTTTGGCGGGGCCGGGGGCATCGCCTGGGAAGCACATATTGGCGGCTTCCTGTTCGGTTTCCTGCTGTTTGGCCTTTTCGATCCCCGCAACGGCCCGTCGAAAGAAGAGTGATCGCATCGAGAACGCTTGATTTTCGCCGGTCTGTAGCGCACCATTCGCATCCGAAGGCATTGAACCGGGAGGAGCCCGGTTTTGTGCCAATGGGCAGATAACGCGACAGGAATGATGTCTGTCTTGCGAATTGGTCCATAGCAGCAGCGCAAGTAGCGCTTTGCGGCTCGCCAATATCCCGGTCAGATGCAGGTCGCTGAAACGGGAGGGTTTGAATGTCTGTTAAGGCAATATTGAATGAAAAAGGCCGTCAGGTGGTGACGGTCGATCCGCAGGCGAAAGTGCGCCAGGCGGTTGCTTTGCTGAGCGAAAATCGTATCGGTGCCGTTATCATCGTAAAACCCGGTGACAAGATCGCCGGCATCCTGACCGAACGCGACGTGGTGGCCGCAATGGCCAAGTTCGGCGCCGATTGTCTGGATAAGCCGGTCACAGCCGTCATGTGGTCGAAGGTCTATAGCTGCACCGAGGAAATGACCATCAATGACATTATGGAGATCATGAACAACATGCGCTCCCGCCATCTTCCGGTGGAAAAGAACGGCCGCCTTGTCGGCATCGTCTCGATCGGCGATGCGGTGCGCCATCATATCCGGGCAATCGAACACGAAGCCGAGCAGATCAAGGCCTATATCGCCGGTTAATCGACCCGCGACACACGAAAATGCCGCGCGCCCTCATGGGCCGCGCGGCAGACGTGGGCGTCAACGCCGGTATTATCGCAGCATCACATCCTGAAGCCGCTGCAACTCGCTGAGCTTCGACTTGGTCTCGTAATAACCTCGATCGATCGCTTCGCCAGCACGGTGAAACTCCGACAGGCCGATATCGTTGAGCTTGGGATGCAGCGCCAGATCCGGCGGATCGCCGGCTAGCCGTGCGCGCGAAATACGATCCTGGATGATGTTGAAGGCCTGGACCATGACGCTGGTCATGCCCATCCTTCCGGCTTGGCCTTCCGGCTGTTTCGGCATCGGCGGCTGCTCGGTCGCACGGCTTCCCGCATTGTGCTTGATAACGGCGGAACGGCCATAGAGATCGTAGTTGAGGTTGACGGCAACAACCAGTTGCTGCTCGTGGGCGCGGCAGACCGATACCGGGACCGGATTGACCAGCGCGCCATCCATCAAGGTGCGGTTGTTGCATTTGACGGGCTCGAAGATGCCCGGCAGGGCATAGGAAGCACGGATCGCCGTAATCAGCGATCCCTGGCCGATCCAGACCTCGTGGCCCGAATTGACCTCGGTCGCGACAGCAACGAACGTCCGGTCGAGGTCTTCGATCGACATGTCCTGCAGGTGCTCCTGCATGCGCTTGGTCAGCCGCAGCCCACCAAACAGGCCGCCGCCGCCGATGGCGAAATCAAGCAGGCCGGCGATGCGGCGCATGGTGAGAGAGCGGGCGAAGGTTTCGAGTTCATCGAGCTTTCCGGCCAGATAGCAACCTCCGACCAGCGCACCGATCGATGTTCCGGCGATCATCGCGACTTCGATACCTTCTTCGTCCAGCGCTTTCAGCACACCGATATGAGCCCAGCCGCGTGCAGCACCGCCGCCAAGCGCAAGGGCGATCTTCGATTTCGGTGGTTTGATCTGTTCGGGGGGAGGTGCGCTCAGGGCGTGGGAGGGTCCGCCGGGCACGGAAGCATCTGCGGTGATACCGCTGCGATTGAATGTCCAGTTCAACATCCGGCACCTCCATGCCGCAGAACACACTGTTACAGGCCGTCACGTCTCGCTTTACTGCGTTGCAAGCGCATGCCGTAAAAACTCAATCTACTGGAGGGCGTTCCGTTCAGGTGTTCCCGGCGGAACCCATCCTTGTTGTCGGGATTACGCTCCCAGTCTGGTTGCGAAATCGTGAATCAGCGAAAAACTTGCGCCAAAAAGCGTCAGATGATTAATTTTTGCCGTAGATCTCATCGGGATGGAAATGAATTTCGGTATCAACAATGTTAAGTGACGTGACACCGTCCTTGGCGCCGACGACACGATAAAAGCAGGAACGCCGGCCAGTGTGGCAGGTCGCATCATGTCCGGCAACACGAACTTTCAGCCACAGTGCATCCTGATCGCAATCGGTGCGGATTTCTTCGACGCTCTGCAGGTTACCGGACGTCTCGCCCTTCTTCCAGAGGCTCTTGCGCGAGCGGCTGTAGTAGTGGGCAATGCCGGTCTCTATGGTCAGCGCCAAGGCCTCGGCGTTCATGTGCGCGACCATCAACAGCGTACCGTCACCGGCGTCGGTAACGACGGCGGTGATCAGTCCATTGGCGTCGAAACGGGGCGTGAAGGCGGAACCGGATTCCAGTTCCGCCTTGTCGGTGGACGGGCGGTTAAATTCAAATGTCATCGGAAAAGCTCCGGTTGACGGAGCTTATTTGAAGCCCCGCAGCATGGTCATGAAGCGGGCCTGTTCGGCGGGCTCGGTCTTGAAGGCACCGGTAAAGGTGGTGGTCAATGTCGTCGAGCCCTGCTTCTGGACGCCACGCATCGCCATGCACATATGTTCAGCTTCGATCATCACGGCGACACCGCGCGGCTGCAGCGTGTCGTCGATCGCCTTGGCAATCTGCGCCGTCATGGTTTCCTGCGTCTGCAAGCGGCGGCCGAAGATATCAACGACGCGGGCGATCTTCGACAGGCCGAGCACCTTACCATCCGGCAGGTAGGCGACATGCGCCTTGCCGATGATCGGAACCATGTGGTGTTCGCAGTGCGAGAAGAATTGAAGGTCCTTGACGAGCACGATGTCGTCATAGCCGCCGACTTCCTCGAAGGTGCGGCCAAGAACGTCTTCGGCAGCAAGGTCGTAGCCCGAAAACAGTTCCTTGTAGGACTTGGCGACGCGCGCCGGCGTATCGAGAAGCCCTTCGCGCGCCGGATCGTCACCGGCCCAGCGCAAGAGAACGCGAACGGCGTCCTCGGCTTCCTTCTGGCTCGGCCGGCCGTCAACGGCGGGCAGGGCAGGAAAATTCTTGACTATGGCGTCCATAATGGCCTCTTGGCGTAACACGCGTTACTTGACGTTTATCTTTTCGGACAACTCGCCACTGGCCATTGACCTGACGTTTTCAGGCCTGGTTTCCGTCGGCGGGCTCCGGGGCTTTTTGATTTGCAGAGGTTAAGGGCTCTGGATCATCCGGCACGGTTTCCCAAACAACAGGCGACTGTTCGCTCTTGCGAACCTGTCGCCCCCACACGACATACCATATAATATGCCGGGATACATGTGGAAGGGGCGCAGATGGAGACACTGTGTTTTTTTCTGAGATACGATAGAAAATCATGCGCCGTTTGCCTGAAAACGCGCAAAAACAAGCGGATCGCGCCGAATGATGGATGAAATCTATAACAGCAGGATTCTAGAATTCGCCGGCAATATCCCCAAAAGCGGCACGCTTGCTAATCCCGATGCCGAGGCAAGCGCCCATTCCAAGCTGTGCGGCTCGAAGGTGAAGATCGGCCTGAAGATGGACGGCGATACCGTCACCGACTTCGCCCATGAGGTCAAAGCCTGCGCGCTCGGACAGGCGTCATCCTCGATCATGGCCCGCCATGTCGTCGGTGCGACATCCTCTGAAATCCGCCAGGCGCGCGAGGATATGCTGGCAATGCTGAAGGCGGACGGCGAGGGGCCATCCGGCCGTTTCGAGGACATGCGCTTCCTCAAACCCGTCAAGGATTACAAGGCCCGCCATGCGTCCACCATGCTGACCTTCGATGCCGTCGTCGATGCGATCGGCCAAATCGAAGCGTCCCGTCTGGTCAAGGCAGTGGTCTGATATGTGCGGCGAACCGGGATGCGAACGCCATGAGGCTACCGACGCCAGTCGGTCCTATTCAGGCCGGAACTATGCAGGACCGTTTCGAAAGACACCCGGACGCCTGTTCGGCATGGCCTTCATCCGGCTCTATCAACTGACGCTGTCCGGCTTCATCGGCAATTCCTGCCGCCATATCCCGACCTGTTCCGAATACGGCTACGAAGCCATCGCCCGCCACGGTTTCTGGCCAGGTGGCTGGATGGTGCTGTTCCGTTTCCTCCGCTGCGGCCCGGGCGGTACGAGCGGGCTTGATCCTGTGCCGGAAAAACTGCCGCCGTCGAAGCACTGGTATACGCCCTGGCGCTACTGGCGGCCTGCGGCTGCGTCGCAATGACGGTCTATGTCGCTCTTCTCCACAGCATCATGCTGGGCACTGGGCGCCGTGTGGTGATGTCGGACTTGCGGGCGATGGCCGAAGGGCTCGGCTTTCGCGGTGCTCGTACGCTTGTCTCGACCGGAAACCTGGTCTTCGAGTCCGCCAGCGAACCGGTCGCGGTGATCGAGGCGCGGCTCGAGGAGGGGTTTCGCCGGCATTTCGGAAAACATGTCGATATCATCGTGCGAAGCGCCAGTGGCTGGAAACGGCTTGCCGGCCAAAATCCCTTCCCTGAAGGCAACGGCAGCGTTGTCGCCGTGCGCGTCATGCGCCAGCCGCTCGCCGCCACGCATTTCGAAAAACTCGAAAAGATCGCACCCCTCGAACTGCGCCTTGCCCTGGTTGACGGTGATCTCTGGATCGATTTCGGCGGCAAGCCGAGCGAAACGAAGCTTCTATCCCATCTGACGACGAAGAAGCTGGGCGTGGGTACGCTGCGCAACGCCAACACCGTCAACGGGCTTAACGCAATGCTCGACGCAATGCCGGACGTGAAACGCAACTGACATCGGCAAGCGGACCTTCCTGCCAGTCAATGGCCGCTAAACCTGTTTCTTCATCGAACCAGCGAGCCCGAAGAAGACCAGCAGGGCACGGTTGAGCCGCAGCATATCCTCGTCTTCCAGCCGCCCGATCTGCCGCCCGATTTTCGATTTCGGGACGGTCGTGATTTTATCGACCATCAGGCGGGACACCCCAAGAAGGCCGTTGCGTGCGCTCGGCGCGACAGGAGGCCGAAACAGTGGCGCTTCCGTTTCGTCCGATGTGAAGGCACAGATGGTTATCGACGCCGTCGAATCGAAATGGTCGTCCTGGATGATGACGACTGGGCGCGGCTTGCCCGCATAATCCGCGCCGCCGGCAACGGTCCAAATGTCGCCGCGCCTCATTCATCGCCCCGGTCGTAGACCGCATCGATGAAGGCCTGATCGTCTTCTGCCTGCGCGCTTTGCGCAACCGCAAGCGACTGGCGGCGCGCCTCGCTCTTGAACGAAGGCGCACGCACATCCGGTACCCAGATCTGAATCGGCCGAAGGCCCTGAGCGCGCAATCGCGCGCGGTGTTCACCGACTTTTACACGTGAGGGTTTTGAGGACATGGAGGTTCTCTCAAAATACTGGGTTACATGTAACCTAGCAGAAAGGCACGCTGATTCAATCATTGCCGAAAGCGATTTGCATTGATGCCGGTTAACGTTTCAACGAAGCCGTCACGTAGATGGCCTCACCACCTCTTCCAATCCCGCTACTTTCCCTTTATACCGCGCACCGCACGCGCCGGCATTACCGGCTTCCACCCATACCACCCGCATTCGTTGGCGGGACTGGATAGGAGATTATGATGTCTGACGCTGTTTCCCTTACATTTCCCGATGGTTCCGTCCGCGGTTATGCCGCTGGCACGACGGGCCGCGAAGTCGCCGAATCGATCTCCAAATCGCTTGCAAAGAAAGCCATCGCGATCGCGCTGGATGGCGAGCTGCGCGACCTGTCAGATCCGGTTGTCACCGGCAAGCTTGAGATCGTCACCCGCGAAGATGCCCGCGCGCTGGAACTGATCCGCCACGACACCGCTCACGTGATGGCCGAGGCCGTGCAGGAACTGTGGCCCGGCACGCAGGTCACCATCGGCCCGGTGATCGAGAACGGCTTCTATTACGATTTTGCCAAGAATGAGCCGTTCACGCCCGACGATCTGCCGAAGATCGAAAAACGGATGAAGGAGATCATTCAGCGCAACAAGCCCTTCACCAAGGAAATCTGGCCGCGCGAAAAGGCGCGTCAAGTCTTTGCCGACAAAGGTGAAAACTATAAGGTCGAACTGGTCGATGCGATCTCTGCAGATCAAGACCTGAAGATTTACTATCAGGGCGACTGGTTCGATCTCTGCCGCGGACCGCATATGGCCTCAACCGGCCAGATCGGCAATGCGTTCAAGCTGATGCGGGTGGCCGGTGCCTATTGGCGCGGTGACTCGAACAATCCGATGCTGACGCGCATCTACGGCACGGCCTGGCGCACGCAGGAAGAACTCGACCAGTATCTGCATATCCTGGCCGAAGCCGAAAAGCGCGACCATCGCCGCCTCGGCCGCGAAATGGACCTGTTCCATTTCCAGGAGGAAGGCCCGGGCGTCGTTTTCTGGCACGGCAAGGGCTGGCGCGTCTTCCAGACGCTGGTCGCCTATATGCGCCGCCGTCTGGCTGGCACCTATCAGGAAGTCAACGCACCGCAGGTGCTCGACAAGTCGCTGTGGGAAACCTCGGGCCACTGGGGCTGGTACCGCGACAACATGTTCAAGGTGACCGTTGCCGGTGACGAAACCGACGACGAGCGCGTCTTTGCGCTGAAGCCCATGAACTGCCCCGGCCATATCCAGATTTTCAAGCATGGCCTGAAATCCTATCGCGAACTGCCGATCCGCCTTGCCGAGTTCGGTAACGTTCACCGCTACGAGCCTTCGGGCGCGCTGCATGGCCTGATGCGCGTGCGTGGCTTCACGCAGGACGACGCGCATGTGTTCTGCACCGATGAGCAGATGGCGGCCGAGTGCCTGCGTATCAACGACCTGATCCTGTCGGTCTATCAGGACTTTGGCTTCAAGGAAGTCGTCGTCAAGCTATCGACCCGTCCGGAAAAGCGCGTCGGCGACGATGCGCTCTGGGATCGCGCCGAAAGCGTCATGATGGATGTGCTGAAAACGATCGAGGCGCAGTCGGAAGGCCGCATCAAGACCGGTATCCTGCCGGGCGAGGGCGCTTTTTACGGTCCGAAGTTCGAGTATACGCTGAAGGACGCCATCGGCCGTGAATGGCAGTGCGGCACGACGCAGGTGGACTTCAACCTGCCGGAACGTTTTGGTGCCTTCTATATCGACAGCAACTCCGAAAAGACGCAGCCGGTGATGATCCACCGCGCCATCTGCGGCTCGATGGAACGCTTCCTCGGTATCCTGATCGAGAACTTCGCTGGCCATATGCCGCTGTGGATTTCACCGCTGCAGGTTGTGGTTGCCACGATCACCTCGGAAGCCGACGACTATGGGCGTGAAGTTGCCGAACTGCTGCGCGATGCCGGTCTTGAGGTCGAGACCGACTTCCGCAACGAGAAGATCAACTACAAGGTCCGTGAGCATTCGGTGACCAAGGTGCCGGTGATCATCGTCTGCGGCATGCGCGAAGCCGAAGAGCGGACGGTCAATATCCGTAGGCTTGGCTCGCAGGCGCAGACGCCGATGACGCTCGACGAGGCAATCGCTTCGCTGGTCTCTGAAGCAACGCCGCCGGATGTGAAGCGCAAGGCTGAGCGGCGGAGCAAGGCTAAGGCCTGATCCCCGCGAAAGTGTGTATGATCTAATAAAGAAGGTGCGGCAGAGCCGCACCTTCAGTCTTATGTCAGAAAACTGTAACATTTGCAGACTATCCGGTTGATGCGTGATCAGAAATGCCTGCCGCTGCAACGCAAATCCGGTAAATGCCTGTGCTGCCTCCCTTCGGGCACACCTTTTCTTGGAACGGGGAACAACGTGCAGTTCAAAGAGCTGTCTTATGCCAACGAGAATGATCGACGGCTGAAACGTTGGTTTATCCGCTCCATGGAAGGACTTGCCGGGCGCAATCGTTATGCCCGGCTCTACACGCAATGGCGCGATACGATTGTCGGCAAGAGCGACCGCATTTTCGGGGAAATGCTCGATCTGATCAATGTGCGCGTCCACGTCCAGGGTGAATGGCCGCCGCGTCATCTGCCCGATACGCCCGTGGTCATCGTCGCCAACCATCCCTTCGGCATCGGCGACGGCATTGCCGTCCTGTCGCTTGCCGAACAGCTCGGCCGTCCCTTCCGGGTTTTGATCAATAACGAATTGCTGAAGGTGCCGGAAATGGCGCCTTATTCGCTGCCGATCTCGTTTGAGGAAACCAAGGAGGCCTTAGCAATCAACATGCAGACGCGCCACGAGGCCGTGCGGCTTCTCAAGGAGGGCGTCACCCTGATTGTTTTTCCGGCCGGCGGTGTTGCCACGGCAAGAAAGGGTTTTGGCAGGGCCGAGGATCTGCCGTGGAAGATGTTTCCGGCCAAACTCATCCAGGCGGCCAAGGCAAGCGTCATCCCGATCTATTTCGAAGGCCAGAACGGCAGGCTGTTTCACCTGGCGAGCAAGGTCTCGCTGACCTTGCGCATCTCGCTGTTGATCCGCGAGTTTCGCAGGCTTTCCGGCACGACCATCTCGTCACGCATCGGCCAGTTGATTTCCTGGGAAGAGTTGAGCGCCATTGCCGATCGCAAGGATATCCTGACGCGGATTTATGACGGGGTGTTCTGCATGGCGCCGCCGCGCCGCCGGTTTCTCAAAAGGGCTGCGTCCTAATTCTTCAGTCCTGTGCGTCGGAAGCGCCGGATGCGGGCTGTACGCCCTTGTCGTTGAGCAGAACCTCGACATCGGTGTTGACGCCGGCCTTGACGGTAAAGTCGCGCTGGAAAATCTTCTCATTGTTGCGCGCGACCGCCGAATAGCCGCCTTCGGCCAGCACCAGCGTCGGGAAGGCGCCGACGCTTTCGCTGACGACGTCGCCGGATGAGGTCAGGATCGACCAGGCGGTATCGGCAATTGCTTCGCCGCCAGGCTCCGAGACGAGCTTCAGCGTCAGTTTGGCGGCGCGGTGCTGGATCGTCGCTTCCGTCAGCTTGCCGGCTTCCACCTGGATATCGGCGCGAATGACGGCATTGACCGAGCCGTAGTTGGAAACGACATGATAGGTGCCGGTGTTCAACCGGATGACCGTATTGGGCTTGACGTCGGCAACCACCAGCGCGCGTTCGCCGTCTTCCTTGGAATCTGCCGAAAAGATCGAAAAGCTCAGTTCGCCCGGTGGGATGCGCACGTCGCTGCCGGATACGGCATTGAGCATAACGCCGCCGGCATCCAGCACGAGCACCTGTTTTGCGACGGGGCCAGCGTCCGCCACCCTGATCTTGCGCGTCGCGCCGGCGCGGCCGAAGGCGACATTGACGAAATATTCGCCGGGAATGAGCTGGAACGCCGCCGATCCGCCTTCCGACGTTGCCACCAGCGGCAGCTTGCCATCCGAGCCGGGAATAGGGCTGAAAACGCGCCAGGTCAGGCCCTGCTCGACAGACTTGCCCTTGTCGGTCAGATGCGCTTCGAGCTCAATGTCTTTTGCCGTTGGACCTTGCGTCGCGGCATCCGGGATCATCGGATTGAAGCTGTTGAGTTTCGGCATTTTCTTGGATGGGGCGGCGATCGCCGGGAAGGCCTTGAAGGGGTCGGCAAGTTCCTGCGCCTGCGGCGCACGGGTGCCAACTGTTGCGAGAACGAGCGCTATGGTGACAGCGCGAACGTGACCGGCCTTGATGCGCATGGGGTGGTTGACATCCTGAGTGTGTGGCTCCACTTGAAACGCCGATATGGCAATTTCGTGGCTGCCCTCGTGGTAGCGGCGTGCGGTGGCAAACTAGTGGAAACGGACGGTAATGAAAACTGAAATCAGCCTGCGTGATTATCTGGCAACCCGACGCTCGATTCCGGCCTTTCAGATGGGCGGACCGGGGCCGGGCACGGCTGAAATCGAAGAGATGCTGACGCTTGCCTCGCGCGTGCCGGATCACGGCAAGCTCGCCCCCTGGCGCTTCATCGTTTACCGCGGCGAAGAGCGGGTTCGCATCAGTGCCGAACTGGCGAAAATGGCGCTCGCGGCCAAACCCGATCTTTCGGAAGAGATGATCAAGGTGGAAAATGCCCGGCTGTCCCGCGCGCCGGTCGTCGTCGCCGTCGTCAGCAAGGCAGCCCCGCATGTCAAGGTGCCGGAGTGGGAACAGCTGATGTCTGCCGGTGCCGTCTGCCTCAATCTGCTGATGGCTGCCAACGCCCTCGGCTTTTGCTCGAACTGGCTGACCGAATGGTACGCCTTCGATGAAAAAGCCCATAAGCTGCTGGGCGTTCAGCCCGGCGAAAAAATCGCCGGCTTCATTCACATCGGCACGCCTCAGGTTCCGCCGACGGAACGCCCGCGGCCAGAGCTTGCCGACATCGTCACCTGGGTGGGTGAGGACGCCTGATGTTTTATGCGACTGCGGAAAACGTCCATGGCCTTGCCCATGATCCGTTCAAGGCCATCGTCTCGCCGCGGCCGATCGGCTGGATCGGATCGAGGGCTGCCGATGGCAGCCTCAATCTGGCGCCGTATTCCTTCTTCAATGCGATCAGCGATACGCCGAAGCTGGTGATGTTCTCTTCGTCAGGCCGCAAGGATTCGGTCCGCAATATCGAGGAAACCCGCGAATTCTCAGCCAATTTCGTCAGCTTCGATATCCGCGAGGCGATGAATGTCACCTCCGCTCCCGTTCCGCATGGGGAGAGCGAGTTTGCGCTTGCCGGACTGACGCCAGTCGAAGGCCAGTTCGTGCAGGCGCCTTTCGTTGCCGAAGCTTACGCGGCCCTCGAATGCAAGGTCACGGAAATATTTCAGCCGAAGGCGCTCGACGGAACGCTCTCTGAAAACCATGTGGTGATCGGTCAGGTTGTCGGCATCCATATTCGCGAAGAGGCGATCCGTGATGGCCGTTTCGACATGGCCAAGGTCCGGCCGGTGGGGCGTATGGGGTACATGGACTATTGCGACGCCGGGGATGTCTTCGAGATGTTCCGGCCCAAACGCTAGGGCAGGTCGCTCAAGACGCCGAGAGCGCCGCCAGTTGCGCGGCGTTGCGAGCAACCACGCCGGAAAAACCATCGGCAAGCGCTATATCGCGCAGGGTCTGCGGGTCGTCATCCCTCTCTTGCAGCAGTTCATAGCAGGCAATGCTTGCCTGCCGTGCCTTGATAACAGCGACAGCACGGGCAAGGAGAAGCGGTGCACCGGTCCGTGAAGCTGCAGCGTTGAACGCCTGGCTTTTGGTCGTCTGTGTCACGCCTTCACTGTCGAAAATGACAGCTTTCAGCCGCTGCGATACGTCCTTCAATGATGCCTGCGAGAGAACGAACGCCGCATTCTCTCCAAGCTCGGCAACCAGCCCAGTCGATCCCGCCTCGATCCCCTGGCTGGCTTCCGCGACCCGCAGCATGACATCGAACTTCTGGATGTCGGCGGCACCGTCGCAGCCGGAAAGCACAAAGCCATACGGCCGCAATGCCACTAGCCGCTCGATCGCGGTCTGGCCGGCCTCATCGTCGGGTCTACCAACGCGAAACAGCGTTGAGCCCGCTGTCGACCGCCTCTGCCTGAGTGCCGCCTGCGCCTCGCCGGCCGCGCCCTTTGTTACCCAGTGCTTGCGGATATCGAGGATGACGGTCGCACTCTCATGCGCATCAGCCTGCGACACCAGCGCATCCGGTGTTGTGCAAAACATAGGCAACGTCATTTCGAAGCGGTTAACGGACATGGTGAACCAATCTTAAACCTTTGATCGCTAACGTAACCGCACCATGATGTGGCTGGTTGGTGTGTAGTGAGGCGTCGGTGATCATTCAAGCATTTCTTCGTTGGGTCGAAAGCGCAAAAACCGGCGATCGGGTTCGCGCAGCGCAGGCTTTGGGCCGTGCCTATGTTACGGCGGAGATGAATACGCTCGACCAGCATGCCGCCGAAATGGCTATGACCTTTCTTCTCGATGATCCCTCGCCAAAAGTCCGGTTGGCGCTTGCCGAGGCTGTCGCCGATTGCGCCCGTATTCCCCGGGCGATCATCCTGTCGCTTGCCGAAGACCAGCCTGAAACCGCCTATGCCGTCATTTCGCGTTCTCCTGTGCTCAACGATATGGACCTTGTCGATCTCGCCGCCAAGGGGACGCCTGAAACCCGCGCAGTCATTGCGGCCCGCCAGGCCATGTCCCGGCCCGTTGCCGCGGCCATCGCCGAGATCGGCGGCGAGGAAGAGGTTTTGATCCTGCTCGAAAATGAGCAGGCGCGGTTTTCCTGCCGGACGCTGAAACGCCTGAGCGACCGGCTCGGCCATCTCTGGTCGGTCCGCAATACGTTGCTTGACCGTGACGATCTTCCGGCCGATGCCCGTCATGCATTGGTCGAGAAGGTTGGAGCGGCACTTTCCGGCTTCGGTCTCGTGCAGGCCGTGATCGGCGAACGCCGCGTCGAACGGATTACCCGCGAAGCCTGCGACAAGGCTGCCGTCGGCATGGCGGGGGCAGCCCAGGCTGATCAGATCCCCAACCTCGTCGAGCATCTTCGGGTAACGGGACGGTTGACGCCGGCCTTCCTTCTGCACGCATTGTGCTCCGGCAAGATCGACTTTTTCGCAGCCGCCATTGTCAACCTGTCTGATGTCGCCGACAAGCGGGTTCGCTCGATCCTGTCGGATGGCCGTATCCACGCCATCCGGGCTTTGTTCGAAAGTGCGGGGCTTGGCCGAGACGTCAGCGCATTGTTTGCCGAGGCCGTGCTGATCTGGCGCAAGGAAAACCGGGTTGGCTCACCCACTGTGACGGCCACTATTTCCACCGCCTTGTTGTCTAAACTGCGCGGCAGGAGCCAGGTATCCGATGCCTCCGGCGGCCTTGCTGATCTCATCGAGAAGCTGACGATTGCCGAACAGCGCCAGAGCGCCCGCGATTACGCGCTGCTTGCAGCTCGTGAAGCGGCCTGATTTTTCAGGAAGGCCGTGTTGACGTGTCGAGCAGGCGCATCAGGGCGGCCAACCGTTGGTCCAGTTTTTCAAGTCCGTTGGGCGCTTTCTTGATTCCGTCCAGACAGACGTAAAGCAGATCGGCCAGCGCTTCGGCCGAAAGGCCGGTTGCGGAGAGCGAAATCTCGCCCTCAGAGATCGCGGTCTTTACTGCATTTTCGATGAGTGCACGCAGGCGAAGTGAGGTTGCCGCATTAATGTCACCGGCCAGCAGCAGGTTTGCCTCGAACAGTTCCAGCCCGTGCGGGCTTGCCTTGACGGGCGCCATGATCGTCATGGTGAAATCCGTCAGCGCATGTTCCATCCGCAGGATGAAGGGGCGGCTGGACGAAAAGGCCGCCTCCGCCGCCGTCAAAGCCGCGCCGTGATGCCATGTCATCAGCGACCGGAACAGATCATCCTTGTTTCTGAAATGCAGATAAAGCGCTGCGCGCGACATCATGGCAGCATCGGCAATGTCCTGCATCGACGCCTTCTTGAAGCCGTAACGGGTAAAAACTTCCGCGGCCGCTGTCATGATATGCTGCTTCTTCTCGTCCATTCTGTTGAATTGACACTTTGGACTAAAAATGTCAAACTGACAAAATAGATCAAAAATGTCAGAATGACAGAGAAGAGATAGATGATGAACAAGGATGCACGCAAGCTGGTCGCCGTGACTGGAATAGGCGGTTTTCTCGGCCGCCATGTCGCAGCAAGATTGCTGCAGGCAGGATATGATGTTCGTGGAACCTTGCGATCGCTAAAAAAGGCAAAGTCCATCGAGGCGGCGATCCGGTCGGCGGAGGGTGCCGATGGTGGAAAGCTCTCCTTCGTTGTCGCCGATCTCCTGTCGGACGAGGGATGGGGCGCGGCATTTTCCGGCGTAACCGATGTCATCCACGCGGCATCACCTTTTCCCTCGCATGTTCCCAAGGATGAAAATGACCTCATTCTCCCGGCGCTGGAGGGAACGCTGCGCGTGCTGCGAGCCGCAAAAAATGCCGGTGTCGGCCGAGTGGTTTTGACCTCCTCCATCGCCGCCATCAGCTATGGGCCGGGCAGGGCGCCCTTTTCGGAGACGGACTGGACCGATGTCGACGGCGTGCTTGCAACGCCCTATTACAAGTCGAAGACGCTCGCCGAGCGCGCCGCCTGGGACTTTGCACGCAAAAATGACCTTGAACTGGTCGTTGTCAATCCGGGCATGATCCTTGGCCCCATCCTTGGCGCCGAGACAGGCACGTCGGTCGGTCTGGTGCAAAGCCTGATGAAGGGCCGCTATCCCGCCATGCCGGATTTCAGTGTGCCGGTCGTCGATGTGCGCGATGCGGCAGAGGCGCATGTTCTTGCCATGACAATGCCGGAGGCGGCCGGCGAGCGTTTCATCATCGCCGGCGAGGCGCTGTCGATCAAGGACATCGCCAGGGTACTGAAACGGGATTTCCCGGCCTATGGGAAAAAACTGCCGAAATTCGTTTTGCCCAACTGGCTGGCAGGACTAGCCTCGCGCTTCGATCCCGGCCTGAAATTGATCGTCGGCGAACTGGGCCGCGACGCGCGCGTGTCGAACGAAAAGGCGAAGCGTTTGTTGGGCTGGAAACCGCGTTCAGAGGATGAGGCAATCCGCGCCAGCGCCGAAAGCCTGATCGCTGCCGGGTTGGCATAGGGGCTACTTCGTAAACTTCCGCGCCACCCAGGAATAGCCATCCTCAATATAGTGGACAGGCTTGGTCACAGCATTGCGCAGGTCTGAGGCGTCGGGCAGGGCTCCGGTCACCATCGCCAATGTCCTGCGGGGCAAGCTTGGCTGTTTCTGTTCGGCGGTGGGTGGTGCCGGGACTGCGTCCGGCGTGACAGCATGCACCTGATCGAGAGCAGGCTGTGTTGTGGGCACAGGTGCGGGATCCTTTGCTTCCGCCATCTTGTCGCCGGAAGTTTCGCAGACCGCGACGATCACCGGATAGTTGGCATTGGAGAATTTCGGCAATTGTTTCTGCGATTCCGCATCGCAGACGGCAATGCTCTGCCATGTGCCGCTGACGGTTGAGACGTAGTGGCACTGGCTGACGCTGTCGTCGCAGCCGAGAATTGTCATAACGATCAGGGCAGGAACCATCGTGGATGTTTCTCCGAAAGGGAAAGATATCGCTCCTTGCGTGTAGCGATTCTTCAGTATGCAGAGCTAAAAGCCCATTTGCTCCGGAAGTAAGGCGAAGTCGGAAAAGTTGGAAACAATTTGTTTCTCAGACTTCTGACAAATCCTGAAAACGATTATCTGGGGAGAGCGGTACCCCATTCTCCGTCATCCTCGCCCTTGTGGCGGGGATACAGTGACCCGACGTCCGTCGGGTCAAAAGACTCTTTCAGCTCAATGAAGCTGACTGGCGATTGAGGGCGCTGTCGAAAAAATCCAGATGCGCTTTGGCAATATCGCATCCGATGACATCAGGGTGTATCATGGCGTGCCTCTTCCTGTGATGCGAGGTCCGCTGTCACGGCCTCCGTCAACTGTTCAGGTTCGGGTATCAAAAGCGGGCGGAGGACCAGAGCCAGCAAACGGTCTCCAACGACCGGGATCCCGACGGCCTTCCGCCCGCCCCCATTAAAGCACAGTTCAGACACACAGGATCCCTGTGACGAGCACAGGGATGACGGAAACTTCGCAGTCTCACAATTTCCCAAACGACCTGACAAATGGTGAAAAACGGGTTTGTCAGCAAGCTGGAAACAATTTGCTTCTGCCGGTTTGCCAGCAAAACTGCGCTCCGTTAGCTACGCGGTGATTGTCGGGCATGGCGAAATTTACCGTCTGTCGTTTTCAGCACGCTGCTTCTAGTGTTGACTGCGAACGGCATGAATCGACCTGTGAAGGAATAACGCCAAGTGACTCTGACCATTGAAAAAGAATCGCCACGCCAGCCGGGCGTCCTGCACTTGCTCGACCAATCCGATGCCTACGCGCAGTCGCTCTATCCGGCCGAAAGCAATCATCTCGTTGATGTCTCGACACTGGAAAAACCGTCTGTCTCCTTCTTCGTCGCCCGTCACGAAGGAAACGTTGTCGGCTGTTGTGCGCTGGTGGATGCCGGAGACGGCAGCGCCGAGATCAAGCGCATGTTCGTCGATCCAAAGGCACGCGGCCTGAAGATCGGCCGCAAGCTGCTGGATCATCTCGAAGGCCACGGCCGCGATGCCGGACTGTCGGCGATCCGGCTTGAGACCGGCATCTATCAGCCGGAAGCAATCGGCCTCTACAAGACTGCGGGGTATGTCGAAATCGGGCCGTTCGGCTCCTATCAACCGGACCCGTTCAGCCTATTCATGGAAAAATCCATCGCCTGACGCAGGGTCAGCCTCCCGAAGCAAAAAATCGTTTCCGCTCCGTGAGTTGGAGCGGAAATCTGAATCAGTTCAACAGCGTGTTGAATCTGTCCGTGAAGCCCCGGGCTAGATATCCAGGTTATCTGCAAACACGGCGCGTTCCTGGATGAAGCGGAAGCGGGCGTCGGCCTTGGTGCCCATCAGATTATCGACGGCTTCGCGCGTGCCCTCGAAATCCACCTCATCGATGGCGACCTTCAAGAGCGTGCGCTTGGCCGGATCCATGGTGGTTTCCTTCAGCTGTGCCGGCATCATTTCGCCAAGACCCTTGAAGCGGCCGATCTCGACTTTGCCGCGGCCGCTGAACTCCGTCTCCATCAGTTCCACCCGATGGGCGTCGTCGCGGGCGTAGAGTGTCCTGGCCCCTTGCGTGATGCGGTAGAGCGGCGGCACAGCCAGATAGAGATGGCCACCGCGGACGAGTTCGGGCATTTCCTGATAGAAGAAGGTAATCAGCAGCGAGGCGATATGGGCGCCATCGACGTCGGCATCGGTCATGACGATGACGCGCTCGTAGCGCAGGTCTTCCTCGCGATACTTGCTGCGGGTACCGCAGCCGAGCGCCTGAACGAGATCGCTGATCTGCTGGTTGGCCCCCAGCTTTTCGCGGCCGGCACTGGCAACGTTGAGGATCTTGCCGCGCAAGGGCAGGATCGCCTGGTTGGAGCGGTTGCGCGCCTGCTTCGCCGAGCCACCAGCCGAATCGCCTTCGACGATGAACAGTTCGGCACCCTCGGCCGAGTTCTGCGAGCAGTCGGCAAGCTTGCCCGGCAGGCGCAGCTTGCGCACCGCCGATTTGCGGGTAACCTCTTTTTCCTTGCGGCGGCGCACGCGTTCGTCGGCGCGCTCGATCACCCATTCCAAGAGCTTGTGGGCTTCCTGAGGGTTGTCGGCGAGGAAGTGGTCGAACGGATCGCGAAGCGCGTTCTCGACGATGCGCTGGGCTTCGACGGTCGCCAGCTTATCCTTGGTCTGGCCGACGAATTCCGGTTCGCGGATGAACACCGATAGCATGCCGGCCGCCGAGATCATCACGTCTTCGGTGGTGACGATCGCCGCACG
The DNA here is from genome assembly GCF_049897905.1 of Pararhizobium sp. PWRC1-1. NCBI lineage: Bacteria > Pseudomonadati > Pseudomonadota > Alphaproteobacteria > Hyphomicrobiales > Rhizobiaceae > Pararhizobium > Pararhizobium sp. PWRC1-1. Next base: position 20,061 of record NZ_JAFCXE010000010.1, read on the forward strand.
CTTGTTCTGCGTGAGTTCCGCATAGGCCTTCAGGCCCTTGGTCAGCGCGATGCGGAAGCCGGCTTCATGTGTGCCGCCCTCCGGTGTCGGGATGGTGTTGCAGTAGGAATGCACGATACTGTCGCCACCATACCAGGTGACGGCCCATTCCATCGCGCCGTGGCCACCGGTTTTTTCCGTCTTGCCGGCAAAGATTTCGCGGGTGACGGTGAATTCCTTGCCCATCGTCGCCTGAAGATAGTCCTTCAGGCCGCCGGGGAAGTGGAATACCGCCTTGTCCGGCGTGTCGGTGCCTTCGATCAGCGAGGGATCGCAGGACCAGCGGATTTCGACGCCACCAAACAGGTACGCCTTGGACCGCGCCATGCGAAACAGCCGGGCCGGATCGAATTTTGCGTGCGGGCCAAAGATTTCCGGATCCGGATGGAATTTGACCTTGGTGCCGCGCCGGTTCTGGACGTCGCCCAGTTCCTCCAGCCCACCCTGCGGAATGCCGCGTGAAAAGCGCTGGCGGTAGAGCTTGCGGTTGCGGGCAACCTCGACTTCCAGAACATCCGAAAGCGCGTTGACGACGGAAACGCCGACGCCGTGCAGACCGCCGGATGTTTCATAAACCTTGCTGTCGAACTTGCCGCCTGCGTGCAGGATGGTCATGATGACTTCGAGCGTCGACTTGCCCGGAAATTTCGGATGGTTCTCGACGGGAATACCACGGCCGTTATCGGTGACGGACAGGCAACCTTCGGCATCGAGATGGACGTCGATGAAGTTGGCGTGTCCGGCAACTGCTTCGTCCATCGAGTTGTCGATGACTTCGGCAAACAGGTGATGCAGCGCCTTTTCATCGGTGCCGCCGATATACATGCCCGGCCGCCGGCGAACCGGCTCCAGCCCTTCCAACACCTCGATCGTCGATGCATTGTAGTCGCCAGTATCGGCCTTCAGCGTCGTCGAGGCGCCGCTGCGTTGCTCCACCGAGGGAGCGGCCGTGGGTTTCACAACAACCGGCTTCGGCACGACGGGATCCGTCGCAGGCTTCGGTACCAGGGGCAATGCTGAAAAGAGATCGTTGCTGTCGGTCATAGTCTGTTTTGATGTCTTTCCGTGGTGGCGGCTTTTAGGCCTCGCCCGCGGTGCGGACTAAGCCGTCATGAATGTCTGCACGAATCGCTGGAATTCTGCCAAATTCTTGGCGCGAGAGCGAGCAAGCCAGCATTGTGGCTTAGCCGCACGCGTCAACACGCCGATCATGCCTTCAATAGCCCCAACTGTTGCGTTGCGGAAGGTCCGATGGCAAGGCTTGGATCAAAAGAGGAACATTCCGGATGCACCTGTCCACAGCTCATTTGACCTTTCGCGCTCTTTTTGTCTGTGTTGTGACCATCGCTCTGGCTTTGCCGGCGCAGGCAGCACCACTGAAGCCGTTCAAGGATGAGCTGTTTTCCTACGGAATGGTGCTCGAAACTGCGGATGACGGCGATTACCGCGTCGTCGATTACGACAAGATGCGCGATATCCACGGCCGTGACCTTGAGCCAGAACGCCGGGTAAGGCGTGCCTATGTGTCGCTCGGCGTCAAGAGCGCGCAGGCCAACGAGACGCTTGATTTGGCCAGCCGGCCGCTCGACGTGATGCGGGTCGGTACCCCGAGCGGTGCCGCATTCACGGTCATTTTCGTCCACGGCCGGGGCGGAGACCGGCGGCTCGGTGCCAATGACTGGTCGTTCGGCGGCAATTTCAACCGGCTGAAAAACCTCGCGGTTGAAAACGGCGGTGTCTACTATGCGCCTAGTATCCGCTCTTTCGATGATGCCGGCGTGGCCGATATTGCCGGACTGATCGCCTACGCCCAGCTGCAATCACCCGGCAAGCCGGTCGTTCTTGCCTGCGCTTCAATGGGCAGCTTCATTTGCTGGGGCATCACCCGCAATCCGCAGGCGGCCGGTGCCCTTAAAGGCATGATGATCATGGGTGGCCCGACGGATCCGGCCTTCAGCAAGAGTGTCGCCTATAAGAAGAAATTGCCGGTCTTCTTCAGCCACGGCAGCGACGACAACGTCTATGCCGCAGCCGATCAGATTGCGTTCTACCGGTCATTGAAGAAAGCCGGTTATCCCAGCCGTTTTGTCCTGTTTCAGACCGGGTCGCATGGCACTCCGGTTCGAATGACGGATTGGCGTGATGCACTGAACTGGATCGGAGTTGGTAGCAACTTCTAATACATCCGGGATTTATTAACCAACGCCGCAGTTTGAAACTTTAAGGCGAGCGTCGTTTGCTTTTTCGAAACCTGAACATGGGACTGTCCCCGGCATATATTATCGGGGTTTGATCTTATGGATGCTCGAACAGAAACACAGCATATTCCGCTTTGCGTCGATCTTGACGGCACGTTGCTTGCCGCCGACACGCTGTGGGAAGGTGTAGCGATCATTCTTTTGCGCAATCCCCTGATGGTGTTTGCCATGGTATATTGGGCTGCCGCCGGCAAGGCGCGGCTCAAATACGAGGTTGCCGCCCGCTCCGGGCGGGAGGCTGCCGATTGGCCTTATCGCGACGCGGTTCTGGCGCGCGTGAAGCGCGAGCGCGAGAGCGGCCGCAAGGTCATTCTCGTCACGGGAGCCGCTGAAAGCGTGGCGCTTGGCGTGGCTGCGCATACAGGCGTCTTTTCCTCCGTTCTTCACAGCTCCAAGGCAATCAACCTCACCAGCCGCCGCAAGCGTGAAAAGCTGATTGAGGAGTTCGGTGAGGGCGGCTTCGACTATATGGGCAATAGCCGTGACGACGTTCCGGTCTTTGACGCAGCCCGCAAGGCGATTGTCGTGGCACCGGATGCTGCCGCCGAGAAATGGCGCCGGGCGCATGATGCGGAGCGGCTCGATATCGGCAAGGCAGCCCCTTTTGCCGCCCTGAAATCGATCCGCGTGCACCAATGGGCAAAGAATGTGCTGATCGGCGTGCCGATGATCCTCAACCATGACATTCTGCACATGGATGCGGTGGTCAGCGTCATCCTCGCGTTCTTCGCCTTCAGTTTCCTGGCTTCTGCCGTCTATGTGATCAACGACTTGTCGGATCTCACCAACGACCGGCGCCATCCGAAGAAACGCAACCGGCCGCTGGCCAGCGGCCAGATGTCGGTGCCGATGGGGCTGATGCTGGCGCTGTGCCTGCTCCTTGCCTCGCTGTCGCTGACGGCTGTACTGCCCTACGATTTCGCTCTCGTGCTCGGCTTCTATGCCTTGGCGACCACCGCCTACACGTTTGTGCTCAAGCGCAAGCTGCTGGTCGATGTCTTCACGCTGGCCGGGCTCTACACGGTTCGCATCATCGCCGGCGCAGCCGCCACCGGCACCGAGCTTTCCTTCTGGCTGCTGTCGTTTTCGATTTTCTTCTTCCTCAGCCTGGCGCTGGTCAAGCGCTATGTCGAGCTCGACGAATATGACGGGCGTGACGGCAACCAGGTGCCTGGGCGCGGTTATCTGGCCGTCGATTTCGAAATGGTCGGGCAGGCCGGCGTCTCCTCGGCCTTCGCCTCGGCGCTGGTCCTGGCGCTCTACATCCACAGCAAGGAAATGCAGGAGATGTACACGCTGGATTGGGCGCTCTGGCCGCTCTGCCCGCTGGTGCTCTACATGCTGCTGCGCATCTGGATGCTGGCCCGCCGCGGCATGCTGCATGAGGATCCGGTGGTGTTCATCATGCGCGACTGGCGCAGCCTCGTGACCATGGCGATCGGCGCATCGCTTGTGCTCGCCGGTGCCTTGGGAACGCCATGACCCCTGCCGAATTTGACAGCTGGGGCCGGATCGATTGCCGCCACCGGCAATCCGTATCGCCCGATGCCTATGAGAACCTGCGCGAAACTGCGGCACCTGGCGCGTTCCTGCCGTTCGGCAACGGACGGTCCTATGGCGACAGCTGCCATAACGACCAGGGCCGGCTGATCGAGAGCCGGGTGCGCACGCGTATCCTGGGTTTTGATCCGGGAACCGGGATCATCTCCTGCGACGCCGGCGTCACACTTTATTCCATCCTCGAAACAGCGATCCCGCACCGGTTTTTCCTGCCGGTCACCCCGGGAACAGCGTCCGTGACCGTTGCCGGTGCCGTTGCCAATGATGTCCACGGCAAGAACCATCACGCGCGCGGCACGTTCGGCAAGCATGTGCGCGGCCTGACATTGTTGCGGTCGAGCGGTGAGGCGCTGATCTGCTCGGCAGCAGAAAACCGTGATTTATTCTATGCCACCATCGCCGGCATGGGCCTGACGGGGCTGATCCTGTCGGTTGACCTGCAGCTGATGAAGGTGCCATCAGCCCATATCCAGCAGCATGCTATCCGTTTCGATAGCCTGGGCGACTATTTCGCCATGGTCGAAACCGTTGATGCAGAGCATGAATATTCGGTCGCGTGGATCGATCAGCTGGCGACCGGCAAGTGGGCGGGCAGGGGCGTTCTGCTGGCCGGCGATCATGCCGATGCCTCCTGCGAGTTTCCCGACATGCCGCGTGCGAGAAGATTGTCGGTGCCTTTTGCACCGCCGTTCAATCTCTTGAACACTGTGACGCTGAAGGCATTCAACGAGCTGTATTTTCGCAAGGAAAAGCCGGGTGAAACGGTCAAGACAGTGAAATGGCCGGGCTATTTCCACCCGCTGGATGCCATCGGCAACTGGAACCGGTTGTATGGCCCCAAGGGTCTCTATCAGCACCAGAGCGTTTATCCGACGGAGAACGCGCCGGAGCTGACGGCGCGGCTGCTGGAGACCGCCCGCAAGGCTGGTCATGCTTCCTTTCTAACCGTGCTGAAGAAGTTTGGGGAGCAGACATCTGGCGGCCTTTTATCCTTCCCGAGGCCTGGTTTTACGCTGACTTTGGATTTCGCCAATCAGGGTGAAGAGACCCTTAAGCTCCTCAACCGGTTGGACGCCATGGTTGTCGAGGCCGGAGGGGCGATCAATCCCTACAAGGATGCCCGGATGAGCCCGCAAACCTTTGATTTCTCGTTCCCGCGCTGGCGGCAGCTGGAAGCATTGCGCGATCCGGCAATGGTTTCGAATTTCTGGAAGAGAACGGCCTTGGCTTTGCCAAAATGAGAATAGGAACAATTTGAATTAAATAAACGCCCGAATTTCACGGAATATACGCCTCTTGCGTGTAGGTATCCGGACGGGAACAGGGAACATCGACATGAAGTATATCGTATTCATTCTTTTCACCGTGATTACCAATGCTGCGGCACAAGTCATGCTAAAACAGGGCATGCTGTCGCTCGGACCGTTGAGCTTCACGGCTGATACTTTCATTGCCCGTATTTTCCAGGTGGTTTTCAACCCCTGGGTCTTCGCCGGACTTGCCACCTTCGTGATTTCGATGGTGTCGCATCTTTATGTCCTGTCGAAGGTGGAACTCTCCTTCGCCTATCCATTTCTCAGCCTTGCCTATGTGGCAGTGGCCGTCTTTGCCTATTTCGTCTTCCACGAGGATCTGAACGCCTGGCGCATCGCCGGCATTGGCTTCATCTGCGTCGGAACCATTCTCATTGCCCAATCCGGTATGTCTTCGCATGAAGACCAGCCATCGCTTGAAACCGCGGGCGCAAAAACAGCAAAAATCGGGAGTGCATCATGAAACATGTTATTTTCGGCGGTGACGGCTTCGTCGGCCGCCATCTCGCAGAACGTCTGGTCCAGGACGGTGAAGAGGTTCTCGTCGCCGACATCGCCAAGTCCGACCTGCCGCATTACGCCCGCGCCCGTTTCGTCCATTGCGATGTCACCAAGCCGGACGATGTGATGAACGTCGAGATTGGCCCGGACGACATGGTCTACAACATGGCGGCCAAGATGCTGTCGCCGCTGCAGGTGCGCGCCAAGCGCTGGGAGTTTTTCTGGCCGGTCAACTATTACGGCGCCGAAAACATCATGAAGGCGACGGCAAAGTCCGGCGCCAACCGGCTGGTGCAGTTCACCACCGACATGATCTATGGCCATACGATCATGTCGCCTCAGACAGAGGCGCATCCAGCCAAGCCGCTGGGTGAATATGGCAAGTCGAAATGGGCGACCGAGCAGCTCGCCGGCGAATGGCGCAAGCAGGGCATGAACATCTCGATTTTTCGCCCGCGCCTGATTATCGGCCCCGGCCGTCTCGGCATTCTGGAAAAGCTGTTCAAGCTGATCGACGCCAACCTGCCGGTGCCGATGATCGGTTCGGGCAAGAACCCGTACCAGTTCATTTCGGTGTTCGATTGCGCCGAGGCAGCGCGTCTTGCCTGGAAGGGTGGCGTGCCGAACGAGGCCTACAATCTCGGTTCCGACAATCCGCCGTCGGTGAAGAAGCTGCTCGGTGACCTGATCGTTCATGCCGGCTCGAAGTCGTTCTTGGTGCCGACGCCCGCCTTCGCGGTCAAGGCAACGCTCGCTGCGTTCGATTTCGTCAACCTGCCGATCATGGATCCGGAACAGTACCTGATCGCCGACGAGATGTGCATCCGCGAAACCGGCAAGCTGAAGAGCGAGCTTGGTTGGAAGGCGCAGTACAATGACGGCGCCATGCTGATCGCAGCCTATGACGAATACCGCGCCAAGAAAGCCGGTAAAGTTCTCGCACACACAACCGCCGTACCGGCCGAATGAACCAGGGGATCACGACAATGCTCGACAAAACGCAACGCGTCGCCATCGACGCGCCCGCCCTTGCTGGCGGCATCAAGAAGCCAGACCTCATCACCGTCGAACAGGCCAAGGCCATGAGCCTTGCCGACATGACGACCTTCTTCAAGGACCATGTGAACCCGGGTCAGCTTCATTTCATGAAGCTGCTTGGCTTCAACAAGGTGAAGGTCGAAAGTGCCGAGGGCATGTATTACACCGATCAGAACGGCCGCAAGATCCTCGATTTCTTCGGCGGTTTCGGTTCGCTCGCCTTCGGTCACAATCATCCCCGCATCCTTTCGGCGCGCAAAAAGTTCCAAGACGAAAACCGCCACGAGATTGCGATCGCCTTCCTGTCGCAATATGCTGCCGCCCTTGCCAAGAACCTCGCAACCATTGCGCCCGGCGATCTCGACATGGTCTTTCTCGGCTCGTCCGGTTCGGAAGCCATGGAGGCAGCCCTCAAGGTCGCCGAACGCGCCGCTGGCCCAAAACGTTCGCGTATCGTCTATGCCGAAAATTCCTTCCACGGCAAAACCAAGGGTGTCCTGTCGATCACCGACGGCCCTCTTTATCGCGGCGAATTCAAGCTGCTCGACAACAACGTCAAGGTGCCCTTCGGCGATATCGATGCGATCCGCAATGCGTTCGAGCGTGATCCGACCATCGGTGTTCTGGTTCTCGAAACCATCCAGGGCGGAGGCGGCATCGTGCAGGCATCGCCGGAATTCTGGCGCGAAGTGCGCGCGCTCTGCGACAAGCATGGCGTCATCTGGGTTGCCGACGAGGTTCAGTGCGGCATGGGCCGTTCCGGCCGCTTCTTCGCCTTCGAACATGCCGGTGTCGTTCCGGATGTGACGGCGCTCGCCAAGTCGCTCGGCGGCGGCAAGTCCGCCATGGCGGCGATGATAGCCAGGCGTGAGGTCTACATGAAGGCCTATGGCACCAAGGCAACGGCGCTGATCCACGCGCATGCCACGTTTGGCGGCATCGGCGAGGCCTGCATTACCGCGATCGAAGGCCTCAACATCATGTATGATGAGGACCTGATCGAAAACGCTGCGGTTCAGGGCGAATACCTGCTTGAGCGGCTGAATACGCTGAAGGCGAAATATCCGAAGATCATCAAGGATGTTCGCGGCCAGGGGCTGATGGTCGGCCTGGAATTCCAGGATTTCAGCCAGACCCTGCCGATGGTCCTGCGTCCGGTCGTTGCCGTTTTGGACGACAAGCTGAAGGGATCGCTGTCCGGCTTCATCGGCGCGCTGCTTCTGCGCGACTACGACACGCTGATTGCCTTCACCGAATACAATCGCAACGTCATCCGGCTCGAGCCGCCGCTGATCTGCGAACGCCAGCATGTCGACCAGTTCGTCGATGCGCTCGATGCCCTGCTTGGCCGCGGCATCATCCGCATCGTCAAGGATTTCGTCGGCAGCCAGATCGGCTGATCGTCCAAGGAAATATAAAATTGCGAGCGCGCGGCTATCAGCTGCGCGCTCGACCCATTTCAATTCGAGCGATCGGTCAACAGTGCCGCACCGCTAGTCAAGCATGACCACGGCTTCGACCTCAAAGAGCATGGGGTCAATTGCAAGCTTGGGGACGGGGATCAACGTCTGCGCCGGCAGCGCCGCGCCGAACATGTCCTTGACGTTGCTGGTCAACACTTCAAGCTTGGACATATCGTGATCGACCACAAAGACCGTGAGCTTGGCGACCTGATCCGGCCGTGCACCGAGCGCCTCAAGCGCCGTGTGCAAATTTGCATAGGCCTGCTTAACCTGGACAGCAAAGTCAGGCGACAGGGCGCCCGTGCCGTCTTGGCCGCCCTGTCCGGAGATGTAAGCTATCCGGCCTTCGCGGGGCACGATCACCGCCGTGCTGTAGCCATTCGGCGTCGGGTCGTAGAGGTTTTTAGGGTTGACGATGGTCAGCTTGAGATCATTCGCTGACGTCGCCGTGGGAACGCCCATGGTCATGATGATTAGCCCTCCGATAAGCAGATGCTTGATTGCGCGTAACATGATTTTTCTCTTGGCTCTGCGGACTGCGAGCAACGTACCCTCGCTGCCTGCAGGATTGAATTTTAAAGCACCGTCGATTGACTCGTACGTTGTACGATAAAATTGCATCGTACAACGTACGAGTCAATCGTTCAGGATCGACATATGGTGTATTGTCGGCTTACATCGCCGTTCTGATCAGCGAGGAAGACGGATGGCAGGCAAACGAAGCGGCGCGCTGAGCAAACGGTCTCAGCGGATAGATGCGTCACTCCAGCCCGTGCAGGAGCCGCGCAGTGAACCGCCTCTCTCGCTGGAACGGATCGTGGCGACCGCTGTAGAATTGCTGGACGCCGATGGGATCGACGGATTGAAGATGCGCCGGCTGGCCGACCGCCTCGGTGCGGGCGCGATGAGCCTGTATTGGCACGTCGCGAACAAAGAGGAAGTCTTTGATCTGGCCCTCAACGCGGTGCTCGAATATCGCGGATTTGTGCAAACCGCTGAAACTCACGACTGGCGCGGAGAAGCCGTTCATATGCTCGAAGACTGGCGCGCCAACATGTTGCGCCATCCCTGGTCGGCGTCGCTGCTACCGCGACGGGCGCTTGGCCCAAACATCCTCAGTCGGTTGGAACTGCTGAGCAAGACCTTGTCGAGAGCCGGTGTCGCGGACGCGGATCTGAACGTCGCGATATGGTCGCTCTGGAATTATGTGATCGGCGCGACCATCACCTGGGCGAGCTTCGACCTCACGGAAGAAGACAGGGCTGCCGGGCAAGAGCGCCTGGCACGTCTCAGCGAACACTACCCGACGATCGAACGCTCTCGTCTGCTGTTGGACAACGACTGGGATGGCGTTTTCAGAAAAGGCCTCGACTTCCTGCTGGATGGCCTCGTTCCAACCTGAGGCTGCGGCAGCGCCGGTCTCAAACCGGCAGCCGCGAACGAATTCCTGCTTTCGCCGTCTTTCCGGGCTGAAATGTCATTTCAGCGTCGAAATCTCGACCCGGCGATTGCGTCCATCCTCAGGGTCCGCCGGGAAGAGCAGGGCGGTTTCGCCGAACGCCCGCAAAACCAGCCGTCGCGGGTCTATCTTGTAATGTGCCAGCAGATATTGCGTCGTCGATGCAGCGCGCGCGCGGCTGAGGTCGAGGTTCTCACTGTCGTTGCCGGTCGCATCCGTATGGCCGCCGATCAGGAACCGGTAGGATACAAGATCGCTGGATTGCAGCGCCATGCCGACGTTGTCGAGCAGGCGTTGCGCCTGCGGTGTGAGTTCGGCCGAGCCGAAGTGAAAGTTGACCGCAAGATTGACCGTTGCCGCAAGCTTGTCGCCATAGCTGTTGACCAGTTCCAGATCCTTGGCGCCGATGATTTTCAACCCGCGGGTCTTTTCCTTCTGCACCAGCACGGGATTGAGCGAGCGCACCAGGAGATCCGGTGTTGCCGTGGTCAATATTTCCTGCGCGCTGGCGGCTGCAGGAAGCAGGCCAAGACTTAAAACCAGAGTTTTGAGAAAAACATACCGCATCTGTCCGCCCCGGATCCCCAGGCCATGAAATAAGTGAAGAATGAGCGATGTCTGCGAAGAGTAAGAGTGCATTTATAGGCCGTCAATTCCCAAACGGGGAGTGACGGTTTCAATATATCATGGCTCTGAATCGGGCAGCTGACATGTTCCCGCAGGAACAGTGTGCAGGTTTGTAAGAATGCAGCGTGCGAGAATTGCAAAGGCTAGTGTTTTTGCCCGTTCACCATCATGTCGAACTGCACGATGTTCGAGTAGATCGGTATGCCGACCGACATGTTGTAGCGGGTACGATAGACGCCGCCCTGGATGCGAAAGCCGATGACGCGCCGGTTACACTTGGTCAGCGTCGCGTCGAAATGTTCGGTTCTTGTCGTGCCCTTGGCCGTCAGATTGCCTTCGATCTCTGCTGTGTCCTCACCGGTGCGGGTAATCTTCGTCGAGCGAAAGACGATTTTCGGATAGTTCGCGGTATCGAACACGGCGGTGGAGCGCAGGAAGCTCTCGATGCGCGGCTCGCCGGTCTGAACGGTTTCCGGAAAGAGTGCAAATTCCACCACGGATTTGCCGATATCGCTGCTATCCAGCTGGAACGTTCCGGAGAATTTTGTGAACTTGCCGGAAATGCCACCACCGCCCACCTGGCCGACTTTGAAATTGATCTGCGAGGACCCATCGATGTCGTAGCGTCCGGCTGCGTCATCCAGCGTCGGCGCCTTGGCTTCGGACGCAGATACCTGCAGAGCCAATCCTGCGAGCGCCGTTAATGCAATGGTGATTGTCGTCAAACGTGCGGACATTGATGCAGTCCTTCCCGATGTCTGGTTTGCGCTGTGTAAGACGCAAGATGCCGCTGGAATATTCCTAGCCGTCCCGCCACTTGTTGCGCAGCATGCGAACAAGCACCGCGTCACGGCGGATGAAATGGTGGTGGACGGCTGCGCCGGCATGCAGCAGCACAAGTCCTGCAAGGCTATAGGCGAGAACCGCATGGGTCGTTGTCCACAAGGCCTCAGCGACGGCGGATTTCTCCAACGGCAGATGCGGGATGACAACGAGATTGAAATAGAAGCTCGGAATATCCAGCGTCGAGGCCGAGGCGAGCGCCCAGCCGGTCACTGGCACCGCCAGCGTCAGGCAGAGAAGCAGGATGTGCACGGCAAAGCTTGCACGTCTTTCCCGCGCAGAGAGCCCGGCAACAGCCGCCGGATGTCTGCCCGCCAGCCACCAGAGGATCCGGATGACGCAAAGGCCAAGGGCCGTGAACCCGAAGGACTTGTGCCACTGGAAGAGGTCGAATTGCAGCACCGGGTCGATGTCCGGCCGGGTCATGATATAGCCGAGCGCCAAGAGCCCGCCGATTAGAATGGCAATCGTCCAGTGAAGGAGAATGGTCACCCACCCAAACGCGTCCGGCCCGTTGCGCAGCATTCCTGATCTCCAACTTTAAAAAGTTTTGTCGAACCATCGCTCTTTCGCGGGGTGCCCACAAGCCGTCCGCCCTTCACGGTTTCGATACCGGATCCTGGAAGACCGGCCGCAGCGCGGCTACCCCTGTTTGCCGGTGTGCTTTTCTTTGCCCGGCTTATTTGCTAGGGCCTTTGCCGGGAAAAGGACAATACCCTTAAGGAGACGACATGACGCCCGACGTAAAGCCCCTGGTTGCCGGAAACTGGAAAATGAATGGTCTGCGGGCGTCGCTCGATCAGATCAAGGCGATGGCGGAAGGCGTCAAGGGAAACCTGTCGGCAAAGGTCGAAACGCTGATCTGCCCCCCGGCGACGCTGCTTTATGTGGCAACGGCGCTCTGCGACGACAGCCCGCTTTTGATCGGCGGGCAGGATTGCCACGAAAAGGTTTCGGGCGCCCATACCGGCGATATCTCCGCCGAAATGATCGCCGATTGCTTCGGCACCCACGTGATCGTCGGCCATTCCGAGCGCCGCACCGATCACAAGGAAACCGACGCTTTGGTGCGTGCCAAGGCCGAAGCTGCCTATGCTGCCGATCTCATCGCCATCATCTGCATCGGCGAGACGGGTGACGAGCGCAAGGGTGGCCAGACGCTGGACGTCTTGAAGCGCCAGCTGGCGGGTTCCATTCCGGACAGCGCCACCGCGGAAAACACCGTCATCGCCTATGAGCCCGTCTGGGCGATCGGCACCGGCCTGACGCCGACGGCAGCCGACGTCGAGGAAGCCCACGCTTTCCAGCGGTCCGAGCTCGTTGCACGTTTCGGCCCGGCCGGCGCCAAGATGCGCATCCTCTACGGCGGCTCGGTCAAGCCCGGCAATGCCAAGGAACTGATGGGTGTCGCCAATGTCGATGGTGCCTTGATCGGCGGCGCAAGCTTGAAAGCCGACGACTTCCTCGCCATTTACCGGGCGTATGAAGAATTGACGGTTTGATGCCGGCGGACTGGCGATAAGCCATCCTTTGGGCTTCTGTCCGCCGATCCTTGGTATTAAGGCGGGCAGGGGCTTTTAATGCGCGGTGGCTTGGTATATGCAGCCGCCAACACTAATCTTTGCCGCGTGGAGCGGACGCTGAAACTTGCGTTGCAATTTCAATGTATCTCCCATGCCGGACGATCACTCGATCGCGTGTCTGTTCTCTGGCTTTCTCAAGCCGGACGGAACGTGATCTAAGGCAGGACTGGACAAAATGCAGACCGTATTGCTTGTCATCTATCTCATGGTTGTGCTGGCGCTGATCGGCGTCGTGCTCATTCAGCGCTCCGAAGGCGGCGGTCTCGGCATCGGCGGCGGCTCGGGCTTCATGTCCGCGCGCGGCACGGCCAATGCGCTGACCCGCACCACTGCAATCCTTGCAGCTTTGTTTTTCGTGCTGGCGCTCGGCATGGGCATTCTCGCCCGTTACCAGCCGAACGCGACCGACGTTCTCGATCGTATCCCGGGCACGACCAACAACGGCAAGGGCGTGCTTGATTCGCTCGGCGGCGGCACGACACCGCCGGCTGGCGAGACGCCTGCCCAGACACCGGCACAGTCCGGAGCCAACACCCAGACGCCTGCGACCACCACGCAGACGCCGGCTACGACCCAGACACCTGCGACGACCGAAACAAAGCCGGCGACATCCGGTTCGGAAGTCCCAAGCGGCCAGTAAGGCTCAAGGCAGATATAATCGCCGGCGGAAGCCAGTCTTCCGCCGGTTTTCTTTTGTTTGAATTTTGCCACCTGAACCTTTTGAACGGAAAAATTCTGAAAGATGAATTTTTCGGTGGCGGAATCATTTTTGAAACGGTATCCGGTGAAGCCCATGGCGCGATATGTATTCATCACTGGCGGCGTGGTTTCTTCCCTTGGCAAAGGGATCGCCGCAGCTGCTCTCGGAGCGTTGCTGCAGGCTCGGGGTTACCGGGTGCGGCTTCGCAAACTTGACCCCTATCTCAACGTCGATCCGGGCACCATGAGCCCAACGCAGCACGGCGAAGTGTTCGTGACCGACGACGGCGCGGAAACCGACCTCGATCTCGGTCACTACGAGCGCTTTACCGGCCGCTCGGCGACCAAGACCGACAACATCACCACCGGCCGCATCTACAAGAACATTATCGACAAGGAACGCCGCGGCGATTACCTCGGCGCCACCGTCCAGGTCATTCCGCACGTCACCAACGAGATCAAGAATTTCGTCACCGAAGGCAATGACGATTTCGATTTCGTCATCTGCGAAATCGGCGGCACGGTCGGCGATATCGAGGCGATGCCGTTCATGGAGGCGATCCGCCAGCTGAAGAACGATCTTCCGCGCGGCACCGCGATCTATCTCCACCTGACGCTGATGCCTTACATCGCAGCGGCAGGCGAGCTGAAGACCAAGCCGACCCAGCATTCCGTCAAGGAACTGCAGGCGCTCGGCATTCATCCCGATATCCTGCTTGTGCGCGCCGACCGCGAAATCCCGGAAGCCGAACGCCGCAAGCTATCGCTGTTCTGCAACGTCCGCCCGTCTGCCGTCATCCAGGCGCTGGATGTCGCGTCGATCTACGACGTGCCGATCGCCTATCACAACGAGGGCCTCGACAACGAGGTCCTGGCCGCCTTCGGCATCGAGCCGGCACCGGCGCCACGCATCGAAAACTGGCTTGAAGTCGCCAACCGCATCCGCACCCCGGAAGGCGAGGTGACCATCGCCATCGTCGGCAAGTACACCGGCCTCAAGGATGCCTACAAGTCGCTGATCGAGGCGCTCTATCACGGCGGCATCGCCAACCGGATCAAGGTCAAGCTCGAGTGGATCGAGTCGGAAGTCTTCGAAAAGGAAGACCCGTCGCCCTATCTCGAAAAGGTCAACGGCATCCTCGTTCCCGGCGGTTTTGGCGAGCGCGGCTCCGAAGGCAAGATCCAGGCGGTGCGCTTTGCCCGCGAGCGCAAGGTGCCCTATTTCGGCATCTGCTTCGGCATGCAGATGGCGGTCGTTGAGGCGGCCCGCAATCTCGCCGGCATCGAAAAGGCCTCGTCGACCGAATTCGGCAAGACCGAAGAGCCCGTCGTCGGCCTGATGACCGAATGGGTCAAGGGCAATGCACTGGAGAAGCGCGCTGCGTCGGGCGATCTCGGCGGCACCATGCGTCTTGGCGCTTACAAAGCCAGCCTCAAGAAGGGCACCAAGATCGCCGATATCTACGGCTCGACCGAAATTTCCGAGCGTCACCGTCACCGCTATGAGGTCAATGTCGATTACAAGGATCGCCTGGAAGCCTGCGGCCTGGAATTCTCCGGCATGTCGCCGGATGGCGTCCTGCCGGAAACCGTCGAATACCCGGATCACCCGTGGTTCATTGGCGTCCAGTATCACCCGGAACTGAAAAGCCGCCCGCTCGACCCGCACCCGCTCTTCGCCAGCTTCATCGAAGCAGCCGTCGAGCAGAGCCGTCTGGTCTGACGAGATGCGGCGTTAGCCGCTGACTCACCATGAGTTCAGGATACCTAAACCGCTCGCAACACGCCGTTGTGGGCGGTTTTTACTTATAGCTAGGGTTTCCTTGCGGAGATCAACTGGCTTCCCGACGGCATCGCATCGAATGCAATGTCGACGAAGCCCGCCTCCGACAGCCAGTCGCGGTATTCGCGTCGCGTATACGACGCGCCTTCCGGGTACAGGTTCATGAAGGTCAAGTCGTAGAAGACGGCCTCCGACGGTGACACCCGGTCATCGTTGAGAATGCCGACGCCGCTGATCAATAGTCTTCCGCCTGAATTGAGGCTGGCATAGGTGTTGCGAATGGTTTTGGCGGCGTCCTCGCGCGACAGCACCTGGATCACCGCCTTGAGAATAGCGAGGTCGTGGGTGATGCTTGACGGTGCCTCCACGATGCTGCCGGCCTCGAATCGCAATCCTTCGGCCAATGGCTCGTCTGCCAGGAGTGTCTTTGCAAGCATGATGTTCGCCGGCAGTTCGAGCAGGGTCACCTGAAGGTCCGGCTTGGTCTCGCGCAGTCCGATGAGGGAATGGCCTGGCCCGCCACCGATGTCGATGGCGGAGTGCACACCTTCGAAGTCGATCATGTCCGCCAGCCGGCGTCCGAAGGACAATGCACTCGGCGCCGTTCCGCGGAAGAATGCCAGCGATGCCTCGGGATCGGACGTGGCGAAATCATGTTTCGCGGCAGGACGCCCCTCGCGAATGGATGTGGCGGTCAGCAGGTCGGCGCGCCAGAGTTCATCGAAAAGCTGGTGCTCCTCGCCGATATAGCCGGGTTTTCCCTGGACAAGATACGTCGCCGCCTCCGGACCATTGCAAAAACCGGTGTCGTGGATTTCCAGCAGACCCGCCGAAACCAGCGCGTAAAGCAATCGTTCGAGGCGGCGCGGATCTACATTCAGGGCACCGGCCACTTCAGCCCCCGTGAGGGTAGTGTTTCCAAGTGCGGTAAACACGCCGAGCATCACGCCGGCATGCATGGCGAATGCTGGAGCGATGGACGCCTGAAGCGATTGGATGAGAGTGGGTTCCGGAATCGCACTCTCCGACGCCATCGCAAATACCCTCGACTGAAGAAAACTCTGACAACTTTATTGGTAGGCAATGGCTCTGTCGAGCGGTTGTTCGGTGGAGGGCGAGCTCAATCCCGCCTCGACTGGCGAGCATTTGTAGCTGCGAAAATCGCCCGAAAAAGTCAGACTTCTGCGGGCGATTTGCGGCAGACACGTCCTGATTACAATCAATTGCTGTTTGGCGCGACAGCTAGGTTGCCGCGAAAAAATTATGCATCGGAAGGGATGCGCGCGATGACCTTGATCTCGAAATCGAAGCCGGCGAGCCAATTGACACCGATTGCGGTCCAGTTCGGGTAAGGTGGCTGGCTGAAAACCTGTTGCTTGACGGTCATGATGGTTGGGAACTGGTTTTCGGGGTCCGTGTGGAACGACGTCACATCCACGATATCGTCGAACGTGCAGCCGGCGGCGCCCAGCGTGGCCTCAAGGTTTTCGAAGGCCAGCCGGACCTGTTGTTCAAAATCGGGTTCCGGCGTTCCATCGGCACGGCTGCCGACCTGCCCGGACACGAATAGGAGGTCGCCGGATCGAATGGCAGCCGAATAGCCATGCTCCTCGTAGAGAGCATGTCTGTTTGGGGGGAAGATTGCTTGGCGCTGGGTCATTTTCATCTCTCGCAATTGTCGGGGGGCCGTATCAGGTGAGCGGAGCTTTATGCTTCACAGGTCACGTCATTTGGTATACGGTTCGTATATGAAATAGCAGCATGCACCCCGCATGTCAATTTAATATACGAACCGTATATGAATTTGAGGATACGATGGTGAACCGGCGCGTCGAGATGATGCAAGAAAACCGCGTCAAGCTGATTGCGGCCGCACGCAGGGCCTTTGCCGAAAAGGGATATTCGGCCGCGTCAATGGACGATTTGACCGCTGAAGTCGGTCTGACACGGGGTGCCCTCTATCACAATTTCGGGGATAAACGCGGGCTTCTGGCGGCGGTTGTCGATCAGATCGATTCTGAAATGGCGTCGCGCGCGCAACAGATCGGGGCAGGGGCAGGAGACGACTGGCAGTGCCTGCTGGCTGAGGGTGCGGCCTATATCGAGATGGCGCTGGATCCTGAAGTCCAACGCATCGTTTTGCGCGATGGACCTGCGGTATTGGGTGACCCGTCGCAATGGCCGAGCCAAAGCAGTTGTCTGCAGGCGACCAGGCGAACGGTCGAGCGCTTGATATCACAAGGAATTCTCAAACCGGTCGATGCCGAAGCCGCCGCCCGCCTCCTCAGCGGGGCAGCACTCAATGCTGCGCTCTGGATCGCTGCCAGTGACGATCCGCAGGATGTGCTGCCCAAAGCTGTCGAGGCATTCCAGTCCCTGGCCACAGGTCTTCTTGCGAGGCTCGCATAAACGGTTTTTGCCCGCTCCAGTGCCAAGCCAACGCCCCACCTCAAAAAAATCATCCCCCAAAATCCCCGCCCAAAAAAACCGTGCCATGATCATGGCGTTCTGTCACGGATGCACCGCAAGACGTTTGCGGCGAGGCAGGGCTGGCGCTCCACGCAAAGCCTCGTGGTCTCCGATGAGGAGGCTGCGAACGTCAGGCGGACCGGAAGGAGAGCCCCCGGAAAATGGATTCCCCCTGTCCTTCTGGGGCGGGTGTGCCTGTGTGGCACGCATGCCGGGATGAGAAGCGTGGCGTACCGGAACCGTGATGCTGAATGCCGGGCCGGAACCCTATGTCGCGATCATCGTCCCGGGTCAGAGAATCCGCAGTCGGGGTCTGTAGGGAGGAAAGCTCCCGAGAGAACGCCAAACGGGGCGCTGGAAGGCGTCAAACATATTTACTCATTAGAGGCGGTTTCCAGTGCCCCGTCCGATTGAGTGCATGTTTTTCAAAACCACGGCGGACACCGCGCGGGGATGCTTTTTGCCGTCTTGCGCGTCGGATCGTCGTCTTTACATCCGGCGATCAGGCACTAGGTCGCAAGGATGGCTTTGAGAAAGGCGCGCATCGTTTCCTCGTTCGGAAGGCGGCTCTGCGCTTGAGGAAAGGAATTCAGAAATGGCGGATGCCGTCGTCACAGAAACACTTAAAGTCTTGCAGGCCGACGTCCCGCTCAGCGCGACGCTGCATGTCTGGCTGAAGGCATTGACGCCGGATGCGCCGGGGACGATGGCGTTTGTGCTCGGCGGTGACAAGATCGGCGAGGTCTCCGTCAGCAATGCCGAGGAATATGTCTTCCGCACCTTCGTCGCCACCAGCGGCGGCGCGCTCTCCTGCATCTATGATACGGCGACAACAGCCGTCTCCGTCGCCTATTTTTTCAATGCGGCCGAAGTGGTCGAAAAGGGCATCACGGTGATGCACACCAGTGCCGCCAATGCGCCGGCCCCCGTGCCGCACGGCTATCATTTCCGCCCGCCCTTCGGCTGGATGAACGATCCCAACGGTTTTGGCCGTTTTGCCGGCCGTCCGCATCTGTTCTACCAGCATTATTCCCATGGCCTTCGCTGGAACACCATGCACTGGGGGCATGCGGTGTCCGAAGATTACATCCATTGGCATCACATGCCGATCTTCCTGTTTCCCTCCGAAGACCTGACGGCCCGGCCGGACCGGCGGGGCGGGGCCTTTTCCGGTTCCGCCATCCCGATCGATAACGAGGGCGGTATCCGCGTCTTCTTCACCGAACAGATCATCGACCGTACACCCGAAACCCAGGTGCAACTTACCGCCACCTCGCACAACATCATCACTGCCAGCGAGGCGCATGTCATTCTGCCCAATCGCCCGGCGGGCCTCGGCCTGACGCTCGATTTTCGCGACCCTTACGTGGTCAAGGGGCCGGACGGGCTGTGGAAAATGGTGCTCGGCAGCCTCAGCCAGCAGGGTGGCGTTATTCTTCTCTATGAAACCGATGATCCCACCGCCGCCGATGGCTGGCGCTTCGTCGGTACTCTGTTGTTGGAAGGACGATTTGGCACCGCGGTGATCGAATGCCCCTGCCTGTTGCCGCTCGATGGCCCGGCGGATGATCCGAGGACACATTGGGGGCTGATCTACGGCCTGATGAATAGCACTCATGCCGATACCGGCCGCAAGAACCTGACATTGATTGCGGTT
This sequence comes from Pararhizobium sp. PWRC1-1, assembly GCF_049897905.1. NCBI lineage: Bacteria > Pseudomonadati > Pseudomonadota > Alphaproteobacteria > Hyphomicrobiales > Rhizobiaceae > Pararhizobium > Pararhizobium sp. PWRC1-1. Next base: position 39,353 of record NZ_JAFCXE010000010.1, read on the forward strand.
GGACATTTCGACGGGGTTCGCTTCTTGACGGATTTCGAGCAGGAACTCGACTTCGGTACCGACAATTACGCCTTTCAGGCCTTCGTCGACGAGGGCATGCCGGTCGGCATCGGCTGGCTCGCCAATTGGGCGGATGTCTCCCACACGATCGATTTTCCAACCGCGATGACGCTGCCTCGAAACTTGCGTCTTCAGGACGGCGCAGTCCTGACGCCGCCGGTCGCAGCCATCGACAGCCTGCGCCATGGCGTGATCGACGAGACCAGGCTTGCAACCGGCGAAACCGTCTGGTTCGAAACCGGCGCAGTCGAAATCCTGGTGGAACTATCCTGGCCCGGCGCACCCTTTGTTCTTCATTTCGATCATCCGGATGTCGATCTGGCGCTGCAGCTTGATGCGGAGGGATTGTCCATCCTTTACGCTCTGCCGGGCGTCGTCACCGAGCCACGCTATATCGCGCGCGGGGCTCGCCCTTCCAGCCTGCGGATTTTTCTCGATGCAGGTTCGATCGAGGTCTTTGCCGATCACGGCCGCTGGGCGGGGACAAAGCGCATAGAAGGCTTCGAGCCTGTCCGCGCGGTGCGGCTTGATGCGGCCGAGGGTTACGTTACATCAGGCCGCATCTTTGCACTGAAATTGTAGGTTTTTTACTGCCGGACGGACTTAAGGACCGGGGTTATGCGGCGTCCCGATTTATCTAAAAACGTCTCTTTAACGTTTACCGGTTAGTAATCTCTCTGAAAGTGAGAGATCTCAAGCGATGCGTATTGCGTTTATCGTCGCCCTTCTGCTGCTGGCCGGCTGTGCGAGTGCACCCCGGGATACCCGGAATGCCTGCGCGATTTTTGATCAGCGCGATGGCTGGCTGGACAACTGGCAGCGCGCGGCAAACCATGCCGAGCGTCAATACGGCATCCCCGTGCATATCCTGATGGCGACGATCTACACCGAATCCGGTTTTCGCCCGAATGCCCGGCCACCCCGCACCAAACTGTTTGGCTTCATCCCCTGGAAACGCCAATCGACCGCCTACGGTTTCTCGCAGGCGCTGAACGGTACGTGGTCGGAATACAAGCAATCGACCGGCAACCTGCTGGCGCGGCGGACAAAGTTTTCCGACGCGATCCACTTCGCCGCCTGGTACCACAATAAGAACAGCAGAAAGAACGGCATCGCCCGCAACGACGCCTACAATCTCTATCTGGCTTACTACCTCGGCGATGCCGGCTACAGAAAGGGCGGCTGGCGCGGCAATACCCAACTGCAGAAAGCCGCCCAGCGCTCGGCAAACATCGCGAACGCTTATGCCAAGCAGTTGCGCTCCTGCGACTGATCCGAATTTCTCATTTTGAAAATGCCGGATCCCAATAGGGCGGGCTGCCGAACGCGGCCCGCAGATTATCGGCCAGCGCCCTGAGTTTCACTGACGGCCGCCGTCCTTCCGGATGGGCGATGTGAATATATTCAAGCTCCGGTTGCACGCCGATATCGATCGTCTCGAGCTCGCCCGCTGCAACCTGCGCACCGACGATAAACATCGGAATGAGTGCAATGCCGAGGCCGGCGATCGCGGCATCGCGCAGCATGTCGCCATTGTTGAGGCCAAGGCCCATCTTGCCACGCACGATGACCGTGCCGCCGATGCTGGGAAAGCGCCAGTCGGCAACGCCGCGGTTGGTATAGAAGATGCCGCGATGCTGCTCGAGTTCCTCGATGGATGTCGGTTTGCCATTCCCCCTGAGATAGGCGGGCGAGGCGACCAGCACGCGCCGGCTCGGCGCCAACCGCCAGGCCATCAGCCGGGAATCGGCGATCGGCCCGTTGCGCACCACGGCGTCGTAGCCGTCGGCTGCCGCATCGACACGCCGGTCATCCAGATCGAGCGTCAATTGCAGATCGGGGTGCTCGGCCAGAAACGGATAGAGCGCCGGGCCGAGATGCATGCGGCCGAAGGTGACCGGTGCGGAAATGCGCAAGGGGCCGGAGATCGTGCCGCGCCGTTCGGCCATGTCCGATGTCGCGTCCTCGATCTCCTGGACAATACGGTGGGCGCGCTCAAGAAAAGCTGTACCATCCTCGGTCAGGGTCAGCTTGCGGGTGGTGCGGTGCAGCAGTCCGGCACCAAGGCTGCGCTCCAGTTCGGCAAGCCGTTCGCTGACGACGGATTTCGATAGCCGAAGCCGCCGCGCCGCCTCGCTGATCGACCCGCTTTCGGCAACGGCAACAAAACTGGTTATACCGTCGAGCTTCATCATCGTTCGGTTTTTCCGGATACGAGTTCCCCAATTTGCAGACTAATCCGAACGCTGGAATAAAGCCATATTCGCCTCAAGCAAACGGCATGAAGGGACAGCCACACGCCGTCTCAACCGCTCTGCCAAAGAGGAAAAGATCATGGAACGCCTATCCAACAAAGTTGCAATCGTCACCGGTGCCAGCGCCGGCATCGGCCGCGCTACGGCCAAACTGTTCGCAGCAGAAGGTGCAAAACTCGTCGTCGGCGCCCGCCGCCAGAGCGAACTCGATGAACTTGTTGCCGAGATCAAGGCTGAGGGCGGCGACGCCGTCGCCCTTGCCGGTGACGTCCGCTCGGAAGATTATGCCAAGGCGCTAGTCGCCCTTGCCGTCGAAACATACGGCCGCCTCGATGTCGCTTTCAACAATGCCGGAACGCTTGGCGAAGCCGGTCCTTCCACCGGTGTTTCCGAGCAAGGCTGGAACGATGCGATTGCCATCAACCTGACCGGTTCGTTTCTCGGTGCCAAGCACCAGATCGCCGAGATGGTCAAGCATGGCGCAGGCTCGGTGATCTTCACCTCGACCTTCGTCGGCTACAGCTTCGCCTTTCCCGGTGTGGCGGCCTACGCTGCCTCGAAGGCTGGCCTGATCGGCCTGACCCAGGCACTGGCCGCCGAATTCGGTCCGCAGGGCGTGCGTGTCAATGCCATCTTGCCCGGTGCTGTCGATACGGACATGTATCGCGAGATGAACAACACGCCAGAATCGCAGTCCTTCATCACCAACCTGCATGCCCTAAAGCGTGTAGCGGCACCCGAAGAGCTTGCCCGCTCAGTGCTATATCTCGCGTCCGATGATGCAGCCTTCGTCACTGGTACTGCCTCGCTCGTCGATGGCGGCGCCTCGATTACCCGCACCTGAACCTAAATGGCCGAACCGCCAACAGAAGGAATTTCACCATATCACGCTTGCAGAACAAGACAGCGCTGATCACCGGTGGTACCAGCGGCATCGGCCTTGAAACGGCCCGCCAGTTCATCGCCGAGGGTGCCCGCGTCGCGGTCACCGGCACCAATCCGGCCAATATTGAAACGGCCCGTGCCGAGCTTGGCGACAAGGTTCTTTTCATTCAGTCCAATGCCGGCGATATCGCCGGTCAGAAGGATGTTGCCGAAACCGTAAAGGCTGCCTTCGGCCATCTCGATATCCTGTTCGTCAATGCCGGTATCGCCGAGTTCGGTCCGGTCGAGCAATGGAGCGAGGAAGCGTTCGACCGGTCCGTTGCTATCAACGTCAAAGGCCCGTTCTTTCTGGTCCAGGCGCTGTTGCCAATCCTGGCCAACCCCGCTTCGATCGTGCTGAACACCTCGATCAACGCCCATATCGGCATGCCGAATACCAGCATCTACGCTCTAACCAAGGGCGCGCTGCTGACACTTGCAAAGACATTGTCGGGCGAGCTGATTGGCCGGGGCATTCGCGTCAACGCCGTCAGCCCCGGACCGATCACGACGCCGCTCTATGGCAAGCTCGGTATGTCGGATGCCGACACCAAGGCGATGGCAGCTGCGAAAATTCCGGCGGGGCGGTTCGGTCATCCGAGCGAAGTCGCAAAAGCGGTGGTTTTTCTAGCCTCCGGCGAATCTCCCTACACGGTTGGTAGCGAGCTGGTCATCGATGGCGGCATGAGCAATCTCTGATCGATCCCAGCCAAAGGCCCGGCACCCAGCGCCGGGCCTCTGCATTTGACAAGTGCCGCCGTCCATTTTCCCCGCCGGTCCAAATTTTCTTGAAAATGCCGTATAAAACGGGCAAAGCACCTGCCAACGCTGAGCCTCAAGGAAATCCATGACCGTTGCTCCTCGCACGTCCCGCCAGCTCGATCATCTGGTCCTGCCGGTCGGTGAACTCGCAATTGCCCGCAACCGGCTGCAACAGCTGGGTTTTACCGTCGCTGCGGATGCCCGCCATCCCTTTGGAACGGAAAACGCCTGCGTGTTCTTTTCCGACAAGACCTATCTTGAGCCTCTGAGCATCGCCCAGCGTGAGGAATGCGAAGCATCGGCGCAGGCCGGCAATGTCTTTACCGCTCGCGATCAGGCCTACAGGTTCCGGCGCGGACAGGACGGGTTTTCCGCAATCGTTGTGAGCACAGACGACGCAGTGGCCGACCATACCCGTTTTCAAGAGAGAGGCATTTCGGCAGGCGATATGCTGGAATTTTCGCGGCCGATGAAATTGCCGGATGGTTCCGAGGCCGTCGGCAGTTTTCGCCTGTCGTTTGCCGCTGACCTGCGCGCACCGGATTTCTTCTTTATCAGCTGTCAGCGCGTAAAGTCGCTGCCATCGGACCGTGCGGTCCTGGAAATCCATGCCAATGGTGTGACGGGCATGGCGGAAGTCGTACTGTCGGAGCCGAACCCGACCGATTTCCAGTACATCCTGCAGGAAGTGGTCGATGAGCGCGAAGTCTCGGCGCACTCCTTCGGCATGGATATCGAAACGCGCAATGGCGTAAAGATTTCCGTGCTCAATCAGGCCGGAATGTCAGGGTTTTTCGACAGGAAGACCACCGGCCATTCGCGCGGCCTTCGTGGCCGGGCCGTCGTCTTCAAGGTTGCCGATCTGGCCGTGACCGAACATCTTCTTGACGCCAACGCGGTGCCCTTCATCAGAAAAGACAATCGCCTGCTCGTTGCGGAAGCGCCGGGGCAGGGTGTCATCTTCGCATTCGGAGAATAATCATGCAGACCAATGCAAATGTCGTTGCCGGCAGCGGCGCCAGTCAGGTGGTATTTTCCAATACCCAGAAACTGTCGTTGATCGCCGGTCCCTGCCAGATGGAAAGTCGTGACCACGCTTTCATGATCGCCGGCACGATGGTTGAGCTCTGCAAGTCGCTCGGCCTTGGCTATGTCTACAAATCCTCTTTCGACAAGGCCAACCGCACGTCGATTTCCGGCAAGCGGGGCATCGGCCTGGAAAAGGCGATGGAAATCTTTGCCGATCTGAAGAAGGAATTCGGTTTTCCGGTCATCACCGACATCCACACGGAAGAACAGTGTGCTCTGGTGGCCCCGACCGTCGATATTCTGCAGATCCCGGCCTTCCTCTCGCGCCAGACAGATCTTCTGGTTGCCGCTGCAAAGACCGGCCGCGTCATCAACGTCAAGAAGGGTCAGTTCCTGGCTCCCTGGGACATGAAGAATGTGCTCGCCAAGTTCACCGAAAGCGGCAATCCGAACGTGCTGCTTTGCGAACGCGGTGCGTCCTTCGGCTACAACACACTGGTTTCCGACATGCGTTCGCTGCCGATCATGGCAAGCCTTGGTGCACCGGTTATTTTTGACGCCACCCATTCCGTGCAGCAGCCGGGCGGGCAGGGTGCTTCGTCGGGTGGCCAGCGCGAATTCGTCGAGACTTTGGCACGTGCAGCCGTTGCCGTCGGTGTCGCAGGTGTGTTCATCGAGACGCATGAGGATCCCGACAATTCTCCGTCCGACGGTCCGAACATGGTTTACCTGAAGGACATGCCGCGCCTCCTGGAGACGCTGCTGGCATTCGACGCCGTGGCAAAACGCTGATAGCGGGCTTTGTGAATTTTTCTTGAAGGCCGGGCGCTGGCTGCGATTGCTCAGGCCCCGCCATTGTAATTTCCGGTCCATGAATTATGACAGGGCCATCCTCCACCACCATGTTTGAAGCAGGGAAGAGATCATGACTGCAATCATCGACATCATCGGCCGCGAAATTCTCGACAGCCGGGGCAACCCGACCGTCGAAGTCGACGTCCATCTCGAAGACGGCAGCTTTGGCCGCGCCGCAGTTCCCTCGGGCGCTTCGACCGGCGCGCATGAAGCCGTCGAACTGCGTGACGGCGGCAAGCGCTACCATGGCAAGGGTGTCGAAAAGGCAGTCGAAGCCGTCAACGGCGAAATCTTCGAAGCCATCGGCGGCATGGATGCCGAAGACCAGCTTCACATCGACGCAACGATGATCGAACTGGACGGCACGGCCAACAAGTCGCGTCTCGGCGCCAACGCCATCCTCGGCGTGTCGCTCGCCGTGGCCAAGGCTGCCGCGGAAGCTTCCAACCTGCCGCTGTTCCGCTATGTCGGTGGCCCGAACGCGCGCCTGCTGCCGGTTCCAATGATGAACATCATCAACGGCGGTGCGCATGCCGACAACCCGATCGATTTCCAGGAGTTCATGATCCTGCCGGTCGGCGCCGAAAGCCTGCGTGACGCCGTTCGCATGGGCGCGGAAGTCTTCCACGTTCTCAAGAAGGAATTGTCGGCCAAGGGTCACAACACCAATGTCGGCGACGAAGGCGGCTTTGCCCCGGGTCTGAACAGCGCATCCGAAGCGCTCGACTTTATCATGAAGTCGATTGAGAAGGCCGGCTACAAGCCGGGCGAAGACATGTTCCTCGGTCTCGATTGCGCCTCGAGCGAATTCTTCAAGGACGGCAAATACGTCATGGAAGGTGAGGGCCGCACGCTTGAGCCGGGCGCCATGGCCGAATACCTGGCCGAACTGGCCGCCAAATACCCGATCGCTTCGATCGAGGACGGCATGGCTGAAGACGATTGGGAAGGCTGGAAGACGCTGACCGATCTCGCCGGCAAGAAGTGCCAGCTGGTTGGCGACGATCTGTTCGTCACCAACTCTTCGCGCCTGCGTGATGGAATCAAGATGGGCGTTGCCAACTCGATCCTCGTCAAGGTCAACCAGATCGGTTCGCTGTCGGAAACGCTCGACGCCGTCGAGACTGCACACAAGGCCGGCTATACCGCTGTCATGTCGCACCGCTCGGGCGAAACCGAGGATTCGACCATCGCCGATCTCGCCGTTGCCACCAATTGCGGACAGATCAAGACCGGCTCGCTGTCGCGCTCCGACCGGCTTGCCAAGTACAACCAGCTGATCCGTATCGAGGAACAGCTCGGTCCGCAGGCAAAGTATGCCGGCCGCTCGATCTTGCGCGGCTGATACGCACACGCATTGAAATGATGAAACCCGCGTCTGGAAACGGACGCGGGTTTTTCATTGCCCGGGTTATGGTCAACGGTCGGTTAATCTATGGCTGTTAGCGTGTTAAGGTATTGCGTATCAGGGCATGATCTATGTGGACCAAACACCATAAAAAACGGCAGCTGGGGCGGTTTGTTATGCCGCTCATCACTATCGCGTTCCTCACCTATTTCGGTTATCATTCCATCCATGGCGACTTTGGGCTGAAGGCGACGGAGACGTTCGACCGGCAGCGCATCGAGCGTCAGGCACGGCTGGATGAGTTGACTACCAAGCGCCAGATACTGGAAAAGGAAGTCGCACTGCTCAGCGACGGTTCGCTTGAACGTGACATGCTGGACGAAAAGGCGCGGTTTGGGCTGAACATGTCCCGCAGCGACGAAATCGTTATTTTTCACTGAGATGTCACATTAACCGAAAACACGTTAATTCAAAATATTATATTCTTATCAATGGCTTGATAGGAATATAAGCCATGCAAATATGGCATTGCTGTGATCGCATTCTTTCCCTATGGTACCGCAAAAGCCAACCATAGGGAGGATTGAATGGCACCGCGAAAATCCGCGTCCGTTTCCAGTCGCAAGGCAGCTGCAAAGCCAGCGAAAAAGGACTTCACAAAGGGCACGATCGCCGAGTTCGATCGCGATACCGACCTGAAGGCCTACCGCGAAATGCTCCTCATCCGCCGTTTCGAGGAAAAAGCCGGCCAGCTCTATGGCATGGGCTTCATTGGTGGTTTCTGTCATCTCTACATCGGCCAGGAAGCTGTCGTCGTCGGTATGCAGATGGCGCTGAAGGAAGGCGATCAGGTCATAACCGCCTATCGTGACCACGGCCATATGCTCGCCTGCGGCATGAGTGCGCGCGGCGTCATGGCTGAGCTGACCGGCCGCCGCAGCGGGCTTTCCCGCGGCAAGGGTGGCTCGATGCACATGTTCTCCAAGGAAAAGAACTTTTACGGCGGCCACGGCATTGTTGGCGCGCAGGTCTCGCTCGGTACAGGTCTGGCCTTTGCCAACCGCTACCGCGGCAATGACAATGTGTCGCTTGCCTATTTCGGCGATGGCGCTGCCAACCAGGGCCAGGTCTACGAGAGCTTCAACATGGCAGCTCTTTGGAACCTGCCGGTGATCTACATTGTCGAGAACAACCGCTATGCCATGGGCACCTCGGTGTCGCGTGCCTCTGCCGGGCATGATTTCTCGCAGCGCGGCGTGGCACTCGGTATCCCCGGTTACCAGGTTGACGGCATGGACGTCCGTGCGGTCAAGGCTGCAGGTGACGAGGCTGTCGAGCATTGCCGTGCCGGCAAGGGTCCGATGATCCTCGAAATGCAGACCTACCGCTACCGCGGTCACTCGATGTCGGACCCGGCCAAGTACCGTTCGAAGGACGAAGTGCAGAAGATGCGCTCCGAGAACGACCCGATCGAAAAAGTAAGGGTGCGCCTGCTGGAAAGCGGCTGGGCGAGCGAAGACGAGCTGAAGGCAATCGACAAGGACGTTCGCGACATCGTCGCCGACAGCGCCGATTTTGCCCAGGCCGATCCGGAGCCGGATGTATCCGAGCTCTACACCGACATTCTGCTTTAAGACCGGGACGAGGAAAACATCATGCCAATCGAAATTCTGATGCCCGCTCTGTCCCCGACGATGGAAGAAGGCACGCTCAGCAAGTGGCTGAAAAACGAAGGCGACAAGGTTGTCTCCGGCGACGTGATCGCTGAAATCGAAACCGACAAGGCGACCATGGAAGTGGAAGCCGTTGACGAAGGCGTCATCGGCAAGATCCTGATCGCTGCCGGTACCGAAGGCGTCAAGGTCAACACCGCGATCGCGGTCCTGCTTCAGGACGGCGAGAGCGCCGGCGATGTTGCAGCCCCGAAGGCCGCAGCACCTGTTGCTGCAGAGCCTGTTGCTGCAGAGCCCGCCAAGACGGAAGCACCGGCAAAGTCGGAAGCGCCGGCAACCGTTCCGGCTCAGCCGAAGGCGAATATTCCTTCCGATCCGGATATTCCGGCTGGTACCGAAATGGTCTCGACCACCGTGCGCGAAGCGCTTCGTGATGCGATGGCCGAAGAAATGCGCCGCAGCGAAGACGTCTTCGTCATGGGCGAGGAAGTCGCCGAATACCAGGGCGCCTACAAGATCACGCAAGGCCTGTTGCAGGAATTCGGTCCCCGCCGCGTCGTCGATACGCCGATCACCGAGCACGGCTTTGCCGGTATCGGCGTCGGTGCTGCGATGACCGGCCTGCGTCCGATCGTCGAGTTCATGACCTTCAACTTCGCCATGCAGGCGATCGACCAGATCATCAACTCGGCAGCCAAGACGTTGTATATGTCCGGCGGTCAGATGGGCGCTCCGATGGTGTTCCGTGGCCCGTCGGGTGCAGCCGCACGCGTCGGCGCGCAGCACTCGCAGTGCTATGCCGCCTGGTACAGCCATATTCCGGGTCTCAAGGTCGTCATGCCGTATACGGCAGCCGACGCCAAGGGCCTGCTCAAGGCTGCGATCCGCGATCCGAACCCGGTGATCTTTCTCGAAAACGAAATTCTCTACGGGCACTCCTTCGACGTGCCGAAGATGGACGACTTCGTCCTGCCGATTGGCAAGGCACGCATTCATCGTGTCGGCAAGGATGCGACGATCGTTTCCTTCGGCATCGGCATGACCTATGCGGTCAAGGCCGCAGCTGAACTGGAGAAGGAAGGCATCGACGTCGAGATCATCGACCTCAGAACCATCCGTCCGATGGATCTGCCGGCTGTGATTGAATCGGTGAAGAAGACCGGCCGCCTGGTGACCGTCGAGGAAGGCTATCCGCAGTCCTCCGTCGGCACCGAAATTGCCGCCCGCGTCATGCAGCAGGCCTTCGATTATCTCGATGCGCCGATCCTGACGATCGCCGGCAAGGACGTTCCGATGCCTTACGCCGCCAACCTTGAAAAGCTGGCCCTGCCGAATGTCGGCGAAGTCGTCCAGGCGGTAAAGACCGTCTGCTACAAATAAGGGAGGGTGAAGAGATGCCTATCAACATCACCATGCCAGCCCTTTCGCCGACCATGGAAGAGGGCAACCTCGCCAAGTGGCTGGTCAAGGAAGGCGACAAGGTCTCCGCCGGCGACGTTCTCTGCGAGATCGAGACCGACAAGGCGACGATGGAAGTGGAATCGGTCGACGAGGGCACGGTTGCCAAGCTCGTCGTTGCCGCTGGCACCGAAGGCGTCAAGGTCAATGCCTTGATCGCTATTCTGGCTGCCGACGGTGAAGACGTTGCAGCTGCTGCTTCCGGCGGCGCGGCACCGGCTGCAAAGGCCGAGGTTGCCACGACGGAAGCAAAGGCTGAAGCTGCACCGGCAAAGGCCGAGGCAGCACCTGCTGCTCCGGCTCCGGTGGCCGCACAGGCATCTGCTCCAGCGTCATCCGGTACTCGGACCTTCTCTTCGCCGCTGGCTCGCCGTTTGGCCAAGGACGCCGGGATCGATATCTCGGCAGTTTCCGGCACCGGCCCGCATGGCCGCGTGGTCAAGAAGGATGTCGAAACCGCAGTTGCCGGCGGCGGCGCCAAGGCTGCTTCTACGGCCGCGGCTCCAGCAGCTGCTGCTCCGGCTCCGCTTGCCAAGGGTGCATCCGACGAAGCGGTTCTGAAGAACTTCGCCGAAGGCTCCTACGAACTCGTGCCGCATGACGGCATGCGCAAGGTGATTGCCAAGCGCCTGCAGGAATCCAAGCAGACCATTCCGCATTTCTACGTTTCGGTCGATTGCGAACTGGATGCGCTGCTTGCCCTGCGTGCCCAGCTCAATGCTGCAAGCCCGGAAAAGGACGGCAAGCCCGCTTACAAGCTTTCGGTCAATGACATGGTCATCAAGGCGCTGGCGCTTGCACTGCGTGACGTTCCGGATGCCAATGTGTCCTGGACCGAAACCAACATGGTCAAGCACAAGCACGCCGATGTCGGCGTTGCCGTGTCGATCCCTGGTGGCCTGATCACACCGATCGTCCGTAGCGCTGAGCTGAAGAGCCTGTCGGCCATCTCCAACGAGATGAAGGATCTCGGCGCCCGCGCCAAGAGCCGCAAGCTGAAGCCCGAGGAATTCCAGGGCGGCACGACTGCGGTGTCGAACATGGGCATGATGGGCGTCAAGAACTTCGCCGCCGTCGTCAATCCTCCGCATGCAACGATCCTTGCGATCGGGGCCGGCGAGGAGCGGGTCGTCGTCAAGAAGGGCCAGATGGTCGTTGCCACCGTCATGACCGTGACGCTGTCGACCGATCACCGCGCCGTCGATGGCGCGCTCGGGGCCGAACTGCTCGGCGCCTTCAAGCGCTACATCGAAAGCCCGATGGGTATGCTGGTCTGACGGGAGAGAGCGCCGCGACGATGTCATACAAGGTGGGAAACGCAACAGAAAAGACACTAACAGTGCGGCGCTTCTGCGCCGCATCTGCCGTTGCCGTCATTTCCTTGTTCCTGGCGACGTCGGTGCAAGGGGAAGATCTGAATAGCCAGGTTGCCCAGCGTATCGAACAGATAACGGGCAGGACGCTGTTGTTTCGCAACGATAGCGACCGGATCCCTCAGCTCGAATATCTTGGCCCCGACGGCACCGGTGTCGTCTGGTCGGCGGCATTGGGAGATAAGGTGGTGCCGGTCGTCTGGACTGCGAGCAACGGCGATGACGGCAAGGGTGCTCTCTGTCTACTGTTCAAAGGCGCGGATATCGGTACGGCCCAGGACGTCCGGATGTGTGATGGCTTGGACATTGTCGAGTCCGGCATTCGCGACGCCCGCGATGGCGACCCTTTTGGTCTTACGGACGTGACGCAGATGAGGGCGGAGCTGCCGCAGGACGTGGACGGGTTGGCGGATGTCGACCGGTTGTTGGGACGGGAATGACGCAATGAAAACAGTCCTCTGCTACGGTGACAGTCTGACCTGGGGATATGACGCCGAGACCGGCGGCCGGCATGCGTTGGACGACCGCTGGCCAAGTGTGCTGCAGAAGGCGCTGGGTAATGGCGTTCAGGTGATTGCCGAAGGTTTGAACGGCCGCACCACCGCCTACGACGACCACCTGGCCGACTGCGACCGCAACGGCGTGCGCATCCTGCCAACCGTCCTGCAGACCCATGCGCCGATCGATCTGGTTATTTTTCTGCTCGGTACCAACGATATGAAACCCTTGGTGCACGGAACCGCCTTTGGCGCGGTCAAGGGCATCGAGAGGCTGGTCAAACTGGTCTGGCATCACAGCTGGCCGGGTGTGCAGGCCGAAGCGCCGGAAATTCTGATCGTCGCACCGCCGGTGATCAGCGAGACGGCGAATGCTAATTTTGCTGCAATGTATGCCGGTGCCATCGACCAGTCGTCGATGATGGCCTCGCTTTATGCCGATCTCGCCGATGAACTCGGCTGCGGGTTCTTCGATGCCGGTTCGGTGGCAAAGACGACGCCGCTCGATGGGGTGCATCTGGATACAGAAAATACACGCGCCATCGGACGCGGCCTTGAGCCGATGGTCCGGATGATGCTCGGGCTCTGAATGACGGTGGCTTTGCATCTGCGGGCAGCGGAACGGCGGGATGCAGCGGATCTGGCCATTCTGGTCGATATCGCCTCGCATGGTTTTGCGACCTGGCTCTGGCACGGAGCGGTAATGCGCGGAAGCAAGGATACCGCCATGGAGCAGGGGCGGTCGCGGTTGCGGATGGACGACGAGCCTGGTGCCTGGAAAGATGCGACGCTGGCTGAATGGGACAGCGAGATTGCCGGTGTTTCGATCGGCTACGATCTGGATGAGAATGTACGCGATATCGTGGCACCCCATCCGGTGATCAAGCCGCTGTTGGACCTGCAGGTCATGGTGATCGGCAGCCGGTTCATCGATAGTCTGGGTGTCTACCGGCACCATCGCGGCAAGGGTATCGGGCGGGCGCTGCTTGCCCATGAGATCGACAAGGCGAACGGCAGGCAGGTCAGCCTGATCACCGAAAGCCACAATGATACGGCGCTGGCGCTTTATGCGGCCAACGGATTTGCCGAGCAGGCGCGGCTTCAGGCCGTGCCGCTCTTTGAAGATAGCAAAAGGCATGAATGGGTCCTCTTGGCCCGGAACATGACCTAAGGAAGAGGCAGGAAACAAGAATGGCAAATTCCTACGACGTCATCGTCATCGGTTCCGGCCCCGGCGGCTACATCGCGGCCATCCGCGCAGCCCAGCTGGGCCTGAAGGTCGCCGTGGTCGAGCGCGAGCATCTGGCCGGCATCTGCTCCAACTGGGGCTGCATTCCGACCAAGGCGCTGCTGCGCTCCGCCGAAGTGCTTCACCTTGCCGAGCATGCCAAGAACTACGGCCTGACGCTCGAAGGCAAGATCTCGCCGGACCTGCAGGCGATCGTCAAGCGTTCGCGCGGCATTGCCGAGCGCATGAACGGCGGCGTCGCCTTCCTGATGAAGAAGAACAAGGTCGATATCATCTGGGGCGAGGCCAAGCTCACCAAGCCGAACGAGATCGTCGTTGCCAAGACCACCAAGGCGATCGTCCAGCCGCAGGGACCGATCCCGAAGAACACGCTGGGCGAGGGCACCTATACCGCCAAGCACATCATCGTCGCTACCGGCGCCCGTCCGCGCGCGCTGCCGGGCCTCGAGCCGGATGGCAAGCTGATCTGGACCTATTTCGAGGCGATGAAACCGGAGGAAATGCCGAAATCGCTGCTGGTCATGGGCTCCGGCGCCATTGGCATCGAGTTTGCCTCGTTCTACCGCACGATGGGCGTCGATGTAACGGTGGTCGAACTGCTGCCGCAGGTCATGCCGGTCGAGGACGCGGAAATCTCCGCCTTCGCCAAGAAGCAGTTCGACAAGCAGGGCATGAAGATCATTCTCGATGCCAAGGTGACGAAGGTCGAAAAGGCTGCCAATTCGGTCACCGCCCATGTCGAGAAGAAGGACGGCTCGGTCGAGAAGATCACTGCTGACAGGATGATTTCGGCTGTCGGCGTGCAGGGAAATATCGAAAACCTCGGTCTCGAAGCGCTGGGTGTCAAGACCGATCGTGGCTGCATCGTCATCGACGGCTACGGCAAGACCAACGTGCCGGGCGTTTACGCGATCGGCGACGTCGCCGGCCCGCCGATGCTCGCCCACAAGGCCGAGCACGAGGCGGTCATCTGCGTCGAAAAGATCGCTGGCCTGCCGAATGTGCATCCGATGGACAAGCTGAAGATCCCGGGCTGCACCTATTGCAACCCGCAGGTCGCCTCGGTTGGTCTGACCGAAGCCAAGGCAAAGGCGGAAGGCCGCGACATCCGCGTCGGACGTTTTCCGTTCGTTGCCAATGGCAAGGCGATCGCGCTTGGCGAAGATCAGGGTTTGGTGAAAACCATCTTCGACAAGAAGACCGGCGAATTGCTCGGCGCGCATCTGGTTGGCGCTGAGGTCACCGAACTGATCCAGGGCTTCGTCGTCGCCATGAACCTTGAGACAACCGAAGAAGACCTGATGCACACGATCTTCCCGCATCCGACGATTTCGGAGACGCTGAAGGAAAGCGTGCTCGATGCCTACGGACGTGCGCTGAACGCTTGATTGTGCTAGGGCTCGCCTCCATCTGAAAAGGCGGGCCATTCTATCCGGCCCTGACGGGCGCGCTGTTGCGCTTGAAGCAAAATTGGAAGCCATTGATGGTCACGATCCTCGACCGCACCACTCTCGATCCCAACGCTCCGCGTATCCGTCATCCGGAAAAGGCCCACAAGCCCGATACCGAGATGCTGCGCAAGCCGGAATGGATCCGGGTCCGCGCGCCGACCTCGAAGGGCTATGCCGAAACCAAATCGATCGTGAAGGAGCACAAGCTCGTCACGGTCTGTGAAGAGGCGGGATGCCCGAATATCGGCGAGTGCTGGGACAAGAAGCACGCGACCTTCATGATCATGGGCGAGATCTGCACCCGCGCCTGTGCCTTCTGCAACGTCTCCACCGGCAAGCCGAACGCGCTGGATATGGCCGAGCCGGAAAACGTCGCCAAGGCCGTCAAGCAGATGGGCCTGAGCCACGTCGTCATCACCTCCGTCGACCGCGACGATCTGGCTGACGGTGGCGCCGAGCATTTCGAAAAGGTGATCTGGGCCATTCGTGCCGCGTCGCCGCTGACGACCATTGAAATCCTGACGCCCGACTTCCTGAAGAAGCCTGGGGCGCTGGAGCGCGTCGTTGCCGCCAAGCCCGACGTTTTCAACCACAATATGGAAACCGTGCCCGGCAACTATCTGACGGTGCGCCCGGGCGCGCGCTATTTCCATTCGATCCGCCTTTTGCAGCGGGTAAAGGAACTCGATCCGACGATGTTCACCAAATCGGGCATCATGGTCGGCCTTGGCGAAGAGCGCAACGAAGTGCTGCAGCTGATGGACGACCTCAGAACCGCCGATGTCGACTTCCTGACCATCGGCCAATACCTGCAGCCGACCCGCAAGCATCATCAGGTGATGAGCTTTGTCACGCCGGAAGAGTTCAAGTCCTACGAGACGGTCGCCTATACCAAGGGCTTCCTGATGGTCGCCTCCAGCCCGCTGACCCGCTCGTCGCACCATGCCGGCGACGATTTTGCGCGGCTGAAGGCAAACCGCGAGAAAAAGCTTTTGGCCGTGGCCGGATAATCATCCAGACGTTGCCAATCCGAATTTGAACTCTATGGTGCGCGGCTTCGCTGTTGGGAGCCGTCATGCCGTCTTATATCCCGGAAATCGAGGATGTTTTGCCGATCCTGCAGACGGCGCGCCGCTTCCTCGTGATAGGTTGCTCCGGCGGCGGCAAGAGCACGCTTTCGAGAAAACTCTCTGCAAAACTTAATCTGCCCTACATCTCGATGGACCGGGATTTTTTCTGGTTGCCGGGCTGGGTCAAGCGGCCGAAGGTTGAAGAGGGGGTGCTCATCGCGGCCAGTGTTGCGCAGGATCGCTGGATCATGGACGGCAGCGGCCCATCCTCATTTGACCTGCGCTTTCCACGAACGGACCTGGTCATCTGGGTTCGCCTACCGCGCCTGGTTTGCCTCTGGGGGCTTGTCTGTCGCGTTGCATCGAGCTTTGGCCGCGTGCGTCCTGATATGGCGCCGGGCTGCCCTGAACAATTGCCTGATCGTGAATTTCTTTCCTATATCTGGAATTTCGAACAGCGCATTTCTCCCGTGATCGTCAATATGCTCGACCGGCACGCACCGGACATGCCGGTGCTGACGCTTAAGAGCCGGCGGGACATCGATGCTCTGACTGAAAGCGTGCAGGAATTTGCAAATGTCCGATAGGCTTTTGAACGTTGTTCAGGCGGCAGCGGCCCTTCGCACCGCCGATCGTGTTCTCGTGATCGGTTGTTCCGGTAGCGGAAAGAGCACATTGGCGCAGACGCTTTCCGTGCTGTTTACGCTTCCCTATGTCTCCATGGACCGCGACGTTTTCTGGATGCCGGGATGGACGCAGCGCCCGAGGGGCGAGGCGCTTGAGATCGTCGAGCGGGCGGTGACCCGGCCGCGGTGGATCATGGACGGCACAAGCCCCGGCACCTTGCCGCTGCGCCTGCCGCGCACCGATCTCGTCATCTGGATGCGGCCGCGCCGTCATGTTTCACTCTATGGAGTCGTCAGCCGCTGGCTGCGATTTCGCGGCAGGACGCGACCGGAAATGGCCAAGAACTGCCCGGAGCGCCTGACGCTCGAGTTCCTGTCATACATCTGGAATTTCGAGAAGACGGAAAGCCCGGAGATCGAGCAGAAGCTGGCGGATTACGGTTCTGAAGTGCCTGTGTTCGTTGTCCGGTCGCATGCCGACACGAGAAGCCTGCAGGATTTCCTCACGTCACAGAAGTCTGCTGGTCCTGCATGACGCCAGGCGCATCTTGTTTTTCCGCACATCATTGAATATCTGAACGCCATGCCACAATTCGAGACCCGCCGGCCTGTCAAGTATACGCCCGAACAGATGTTCGACCTGATCGCCGATGTTGAAAAATATCCGCAATTCCTGCCGCTGTGCGAGGGGCTGACCGTGCGTTCGCGCAAGGAGCGCGATGGCAAGGAGCTGCTCGTCGCGGATATGACCGTTGGCTACAAGGCGATCCGCGAGACGTTTACGACGCAGGTTCTGCTGAACAAGGCAGAGCGCATCATCGACGTCAAATATATCGATGGGCCGTTCAGGTATCTCGACAATCGCTGGAGTTTTGAAGCGATGGGAGAGGGCGGCTGTTCCGTCAACTTCTTCATCGACTACGAGTTCAAGAGCCGCATTCTTGGCGCCCTTATGGGCTCGATGTTCGACCGGGCATTCCGGATGTTTTCCGAAGCCTTCGAGAAGCGTGCTGACACGATCTACGCGACGGTGTAGCGGAAACGTCAGCTTGCCGCCGTTTCTTCCAGCATGTCGAGCGCCGTGCGCACGGTTGCCATCCTGACCGAGTCGCGGCCGATGTTGCCATAGCGCATCTCGCGGTGATGCACCGCGCCGTTTCGGCTGGCTGCCGCCAGATGCACCAGTCCGACCGGCTTTTCTTCCGATCCGCCGCCCGGACCGGCGACGCCGGTAACGGCAACCGCCACATCTGCCTTCGAGTGGCTAAGTGCGCCGCGCACCATTTCAATCGCCGTCTGGCGCGAGACGGCGCCGTGCGTTTCAAGTGTTGCAGTATTGACGCCGAGCATCTGGATCTTCGCGTCGTTGGAATAGGTGACGAAGCCGCGATCGACGACCGACGAAGAGCCCGGAATTTCCGTCAGGACGCCGGCGATCAGGCCGCCTGTGCAGGATTCGGCCGTGGCCACCATCAGGCCGTGTTCGGAAAAGGCGGCGATCAGCATGCCTGCCTTGGCTTCGATATCCTCCGGCCAGCCGCTCATTTGATACCTCCGTTGTAGACAACCGTTGCCGTTGCGATCGCTGCGATGCCTTCGCGGCGACCGATAAAGCCGATCTTTTCGTTTGTTGTCGCCTTGACCGAGCAGCGATTCAGCGAGATGCCGAGCATATCTGCGAGATTTTCCCGCATCGCCAGCCGGTGCGGGCCGATCTTCGGCGCCTCTGCAATGAGAGATACATCGGCATTCATGATCGTGCCGCCATTGTCGCGAACGATCTTTGCCGCGTGCTCGAGAAAGACGCGGGAGGCGGCACCCTTCCACTGTGGATCGGACGGTGGAAAATGATCGCCAATATCGCCGGCACCACAGGTGGCAAGCAGGGCGTCGGTCAAGGCATGCAGCGCGACGTCGGCGTCGGAATGCCCGAGCAGTGTCTGGTCATGCGGCATGAAAATGCCGCAGAGCGTCACGCCGTCGCCATCGATCAGCTGGTGCACGTCATAGCCATTGCCGGTTCGCACGTCCGGAAGTGCGTTCCTGTTCAGTTTTTCATCGGCCATGGTGATATCCCGTTTGATCGTCAGTTTTACATTGTCCACCGATCCCTCGATCAGCGTCACCGGCATTCCGGCCCATTCGGCAATCGAGGCGTCGTCGGTAAAATCCGAGCGGCCGGAGACGGCGGCATTCATGTGCGCTTCCAGAATCGATGCGAAGCGAAAGCACTGGGGCGTCTGGGCGCCGTAGAGGGCCACCCTCGGCACCGTCTCCACAACCTTTCCGTCAGCAGAGCCACGCTTCAACGTATCGGCAACCGCAATGGCGGGCAGGAGGGCGTCGGCACCCTCTGCCAGCATTGAGACGCAACGGTCGAGCAACGCGTGGTCGATAAAAGGCCGGACTGCATCATGGATCATCACATGGGTGATGCCGGACTGTTCCAGCGCCTTCAGTCCCGCCAGCACCGAAAGCTGCCGCGTCGGCCCGCCATGGACAAAAGTGACATTCGAGGTATCACCGGAAACACGGCTGAGTGCATGAACGAACAGAGCTTCATCATCGGGATGAATGACGACGACGATCGTCTTTTCCCTCGGCCATGTCGCAAAAACGTCAAGCGTATGGGTCATAACCGGCAGCCCGCCGATGGTGCGGTATTGCTTCGGTCCATCCTGCAGCGAGCCGGCGCGTTCACCCCGGCCGGCAGCGACAATGACGACACCACAGGAAAACTGTTCTTTTGCGCGCATCTTCTATATGGGTTCCTGCAAATAGGTCGCTGCCCGGCCCGCTACCAAGTGTACGGGCAGGTCTTTCGCTCCAGTCTTCGTCAAACACCAGGCGCATGCCGGCTCGGCAGGCGGTGCTTCAAATCGTGGTGGTGATTTACCGCGAAGGGGTGGGCTTTACCAGTTGTCCCGAGAATTTTGTCGTAGAGCTCTGAAATCGCTTGGCAAGCCCGTCAAGTATGTCTAAAAATAGTGCAGAATAAAGATGTGCCCGAAAGATAATCATTTGCAGATACCGGATTTGTCATCCCCGTTTCGGGTTGGCCGGCTCTCCTTCAGGAACCGCGTCGTGCTTGCGCCGATGTCCGGCGTGACGGACTTGCCCTTCCGGCAGTTGGCCTGGCGGTTCGGCGCAGGCCTCGTCGTGACCGAAATGGTAGCAAGCCGCGAACTGGTCGGCAATGCATCTGAAAGCTGGTCGCGGCTGAAGAGTTCCGGCATCGATCCGCATATGGTTCAGTTGGCCGGGCGCGAGGCGTACTGGATGGGGGAAGCGGCAAAGATCGCCGCCGACAATGGCGCCGATGTCATCGACATCAATATGGGCTGCCCGGCCAAGAAGGTGACGGGCGGTTATTCCGGCTCGGCGCTGATGCGCGATCCGGATCACGCGCTGTCGCTGATTGAGGCGACGGTCAAGGCGGTTGATGTTCCGGTGACGTTGAAGATGCGGCTCGGCTGGGACGAGAATACCATCAACGCGCCGTTGATCGCCAAGCGGGCGCAAGAGGCTGGCGTCCAGATGATCACCATTCATGGCCGCACCCGCATGCAGTTCTATAACGGCACTGCTGATTGGGATGCGATCCGCGCCGTTCGTGATGTGATTTCAGTACCGCTGGTCGCCAATGGCGATGTGGCTACGCGCGACGACGCCAACGAAATTCTCAGGCGCTCCGGCGCCGATGCGGTGATGATCGGGCGCTCCAGCCAGGGACGGCCCTGGCATGCCGGCGTGCTCGCCGGCGCGGTCGAGCATCCGGATGCAGCCGAGATCGCTGAGATCGTTGCCGAGCATTACGGCATGATGCTGGAATTCTACGGCGCCGATATCGGCCTTCGGCATGCGCGAAAACATCTCGGTTGGTATCTGGGCCGGTTTGCGCCGCAGCTTGCAGCGCAGGAGAAAGCGGCAATCATGACCTCGACCGACCCTGCCATCGCCTTGTCTGGCGCGGTGGCTGCCATTGCGGCCGGGCGTGGCCTCGGCGAACAAAAGGATGCGGCATGACCGAGAAAATGGGCGACGAGGAACGCAAGGCGGTCAATTCGCTGCCGATGGCGGTTCTCAACGCCATCCAGAATCCGGTGATCCTCGTCGATGAGAACGGTCTCGTTGCCTTTGCCAACTGGGAAGCGGAGGCATTCTTTGGCGCCAGCGCCAATCATCTCGCCCGCCACGACATCAGCGCCTTCATTCCGTTCGGCAGCCCGCTTTTGACGCTGATCGAGCAGGTCCGCGAACGGCGTGCGGCTGTCAACGAATACCGGGTCGATCTAAGCTCGCCGCGGCTCGGTGCCGACAAGCTCGTCGATCTCTATGTGGCGCCGGTCCTGTCCGAGCCGGGTTCTGTCGTGATCGTCTTCCAGGAGCGCTCGATGGCCGACAAGATCGACCGGCAGCTGACCCACCGGGCAGCGGCCCGATCGGTCACCGGCCTTGCCTCGATGCTTGCCCATGAGATCAAGAACCCATTGTCGGGTATTCGTGGTGCAGCCCAGCTGCTCGAGACATCGGTCAATGACGAGGACAGGGCGCTGACACGGCTGATCTGCGACGAGACGGACCGGATCGTGTCGCTGGTCGATCGCATGGAAGTGTTTTCCGACGAGCGGCCGGTTGACCGTCATCCGGTCAATATTCACTCGGTGCTGGATCATGTGAAGGCCATCGCCAAGGCGGGTTTTGCCCGGAAAATCCGGATCACCGAAAATTACGACCCCTCGCTGCCGCCGGTCTACGCCAACCGTGACCAGCTGATCCAGGTGTTTCTCAACCTGATCAAGAACGCCGCGGAAGCGGTTGCCGACAAGCCGGACGGCGAAATCATGCTGACGACCGCCTATAGGCCGGGTATCCGCCTGTCGGTCGCCGGAACGCGGGAAAAGATTTCGCTGCCGCTCGAATTCTGCGTTCATGACAACGGACCGGGCGTGCCTTCCGATCTGGTGCCGCACCTGTTTGATCCATTCATCACCACCAAGACCAACGGCTCCGGTCTCGGCCTTGCCCTCGTCGCCAAGATCATCGGCGGCCATGGCGGCATCGTCGAATGCGACAGCCAGTCGAGCCGCACGACATTTCGCGTTCTGATGCCCGCCTCCAAAGGGCCGACGGCCGAAGACAGCGAGCCTCTGACCATCATAAAAGGACAATCCCGATGACTGGCGCCACCATTCTCGTCGCTGACGACGACGCTGCCATCCGTACCGTTCTCAACCAGGCGCTGAGCCGCGCCGGTTACGACGTCCGCATCACCTCGAACGCAGCGACGCTGTGGCGGTGGATTTCGGCGGGTGACGGCGATCTCGTTGTCACCGATGTGGTCATGCCGGACGAGAATGCCTTCGACCTGCTTCCTCGCATCAAGAAGGCGCGGCCGGATCTGCCGGTGCTGGTGATGAGCGCCCAGAATACCTTCATGACCGCGATCAAGGCCTCGGAAAAAGGCGCCTACGATTATCTGCCCAAGCCCTTCGATCTCACCGAACTGATTGCCATCATCGGCCGTGCACTGGCGGAGCCCAGACGCAAGCCGGTGAAACTGGAAGACGATCCGCAGGACGGCATGCCGCTGGTCGGCCGCTCGGCCGCCATGCAGGAAATCTACCGGGTTCTCGCCCGTCTGATGCAAACCGATCTGACACTGATGATCACCGGCGAATCCGGCACCGGCAAGGAGCTGGTCGCCAAGGCGCTGCACGACTACGGCAAGCGCCGCAACGGCCCGTTTGTCGCTATCAACATGGCGGCGATCCCGCGCGATCTGATCGAATCGGAACTGTTCGGTCACGAGAAGGGCGCCTTTACCGGTGCGCAGAACCGCTCGAGCGGCCGTTTCGAACAGGCCGAAGGCGGCACGCTGTTTCTCGACGAAATCGGCGACATGCCGATGGATGCGCAGACGCGCCTGCTGCGCGTGCTGCAGCAGGGCGAATACACGACCGTGGGCGGTCGCACGCCGATCCGCTCGGATGTTCGCATCGTCGCTGCGACCAACAAGGATCTGAAACAGTCGATCAACCAGGGCCTGTTCCGCGAGGACCTCTATTACCGCCTGAACGTCGTGCCGCTGCGGCTGCCGCCGCTGCGTGATCGCGCCGAAGATATTCCCGATCTCGTCCGTCATTTCGTCCAGCAGGCCGAAAAGGAAGGGCTCGACGTCAAGCGCTTTGATCAGGAAGCGCTGGAACTGATGAAGGCGCATCCGTGGCCCGGCAACGTCCGCGAACTGGAAAACGTTGTGCGCCGCCTGACCGCCCTCTATCCGCAGGACGTCATCACCCGTGAAATCATCGAAAGCGAATTGCGCTCCGACATTCCCGACAGCCCGATCGAGAAGGCGTCGAGCCGCTCTGGGTCGATGTCGATTTCGCAGGCCGTGGAAGAGAACATGCGGCAGTATTTTGCCGGCTTTGGCGAGGGGCTGCCGCCGGCGGGCCTTTATGACCGTGTGCTGGCCGAAATGGAATATCCGCTTATACTGGCTGCCTTGACGGCAACGCGCGGCAATCAGATCAAGGCGGCCGACCTGCTTGGCCTGAACCGGAATACCCTGCGCAAGAAAATCCGCGAGCTTGGGGTTTCGGTTTACCGTAGTTCTCGCAGCGCTTGACTTGACACCCATAACCGTTGCATTTTCGCCACAATATGTTGCTTAGAAAGCACACGGGTGACAGCTGAGTCTTTCCGTTCGTCATCCGCCGGATCTGGCCTCTCTGCGTTTGAAAGCAGGCGTCGATCGGGTCATGGCGGTCATTTCTTGACCACGGCGTGTAAAATGCCCGCTGCTTTCCCATGGAAAGCGAGGCGGGACAGGGGATGCATTTCTGATGGCCGAAGGGCTGATTGAGCCACTGGCGAAAGAAGACGTTGCCGTGATCGGCCATGACCGGCGCGCATCTTTTGCGCTGCCGGGCCTGTTGCTGGCGACCGGTGCGCTGGTCTGCGCGATCATATCGCTGCTGGTTCTGCTTGGCCTCACGCCGATCAAGCCCGAAACCAATATCATCATCGGCTCGGCCGCGATCAACGCGCTGTTCGTCATCGGACTGCTGTTT
Organism: Pararhizobium sp. PWRC1-1; assembly: GCF_049897905.1. Classification (NCBI taxonomy): domain Bacteria; kingdom Pseudomonadati; phylum Pseudomonadota; class Alphaproteobacteria; order Hyphomicrobiales; family Rhizobiaceae; genus Pararhizobium; species Pararhizobium sp. PWRC1-1. The sequence continues at coordinate 63,059 of NZ_JAFCXE010000010.1, forward strand.
CTGATCGGCCGGGAGATCCTGCGCCTCTTGAAGGCACGTAGCCGGGGCAGGGCGGCTGCCCGTCTGCACGTGCGCATCGTCGCGCTGTTTTCGATCGTCGCGATCACGCCTGCCATTCTGGTGGCAATTTTTGCCAGCATCACGCTCGACGTCGGTCTTGATCGATGGTTTTCGTTGCGCACGCAGTCGATCGTCAGTTCCTCGCTCGATGTGGCGCAGGCCTATATGCTCGAAAATGCCAGCTATCTGCAGGGGCAGACCGTCTCCATGGCCAATGACCTGGAGCGCAACCGCCAGCTCTACAGCCTCGACCGCACCGGCTTCATTGAACTGATGACGCGGCAGGCCCGCGGCCGCGGCATGCTCGGCGCCTTTCTCGTGCGTGGCGATGGTTCGCCGATCCTTCAGGCCAATATCCCGACGGAGCGGCCGCTGCCGGCCATTCCGAAGGATGCGCTGCTGAGCACGGTATCCGGCCAGCCGACCCTTATTCCTCCAGGGGTAACCAATCTCGTCGGTGCGATTATCCCGATCGACAATATCGAGGGTGCCTATCTCTACACCGTCCGCAGCGTCGATCCGAAGGTGATGCGCTCGATGCGGCTGATGGAGGAAAACACCGCCGAATACAAAAACCTGGAGGCGGGCCGCACATCGTTGCAGGTGGCATTCGGGGTGCTTTATCTCGGTTTCGCGCTGATCGTGCTTCTGGCTGCTATCTGGACGGCTATCGCGGTCGCTGACCGGATCGTCCGGCCGATCCGGCTTCTGATCGGCGCAGCCGACAGCGTTGCGAGCGGCAATCTGAATGTCATCGTGCCCGTTCATGCGGTGGATGGCGATGTCGGCAGCCTGTCGCGCACGTTCAACAAGATGATCGCCGAAATCCGCACGCAACGCGACCAGATCCTCGAGGCGAAGGACGAGATGGATGACAGGCGCCGCTTTATCGAGGCGGTGCTTTCCGGCGTGACGGCAGCCGTGATCGGTGTCGAGGACGACCGGCGCATCACCATCGCCAATCCGTCGTCGGAGCATTTCCTGTCGCGTACGACATTGGAACTGGTGGGTGAAAGGCTTGCCGATGTGGCGCCCGAGATCGAACAGGTCCTCAATGAGGCTGCCAGCCGCCATCGCAACGATTACCGCAAGCAGATCAACATCATGCGCGGCGGCACCGAGCGGACGTTGAATGTTCAGGTGACGCGCGAGGAATCGCACGATGCCAAGGATTCCTACGTCATCACTGTCGATGACATTACCGATCTTGTCATCGCCCAGCGCTCGACCGCCTGGGCCGATGTGGCGCGTCGCATCGCCCATGAAATCAAGAACCCTCTGACGCCGATCCAGCTGTCGGCCGAGCGGCTCAAGCGCCGCTACGGCAAGCAGATCAACCAGGACGACCGTGCGGTGTTCGACCAGTGCACGGATACGATTGTTCGCCAGGTCGAGGATATCGGCCGCATGGTCGATGAATTTTCCGGTTTCGCGCGCATGCCCAAGCCGACCAAGGAAAAGGCTGATCTGCGCAATATCTTGAAGGACGCGATTTTCCTGCGCGAGATGGGCAACACCCATGTGACTTTCATCCGCGATCTCGGCGAGGAGCCGCTCGACGGCACATTCGACAGCCGCATGCTGGGACAGGCCTTTGGCAACATCATCAAGAACGCGGTCGAAGCGATCGAGGCCCTGCCTGCGGATGCCGTTCGCGGCGATCGCAAGGTGATGGTGCGATCACGTTTGAATGAAACGAGCGGCCAGTTCGTTGTTGATATTATCGACAACGGCCGGGGACTGCCGACCGAAAATCGCCATCGAATTCTCGAGCCCTATATGACGATGCGCGAAAAGGGCACCGGCCTTGGTCTCGCGATCGTCAAGAAGATCATCGAGGATCATGGCGGACAATTGGAACTGCATGATGCTCCCGCCGATTTCGATCGGGGTCAGGGTGCGATGATTCGCATTATCTTGCCGCCGGCTGGACAAAGCAGCGGCACTGAAGACAGACAAGACAAGGATACTTCCTATGGCGGCTGACATTCTGGTTGTGGACGACGAAGAAGACATTCGCGAAATCGTCTCCGGTATCCTGTCCGACGAGGGGCACGAAACCCGCACCGCGTTCGATAGCGACAGCGCGCTTGCCGCCATCAGCGATCGCGTGCCGCGCCTCGTCTTCCTCGATATCTGGATGCAGGGCAGCCGCCTTGATGGTCTAGCGCTGCTCGACGAGATCAAGAGCCGCTATCCGGACCTGCCGGTGGTGATGATTTCGGGCCACGGCAATATCGAGACCGCCGTTTCGGCGATCCGGCGCGGTGCCTATGACTTCATCGAAAAGCCGTTCAAGGCAGACCGGCTGATTCTCATTGCTGAACGGGCGCTGGAAAACTCCAAGCTGAAGAAGGAAGTCTCCGAGCTGAAGAAGCGCTCGGGCGATCCCGTCGAGCTGATCGGAACCTCCGTTGCCGTGTCGCAGCTGCGCCAGACGATCGAGAAGGTTGCGCCGACCAATAGCCGCATCATGATCCACGGTCCGTCCGGCTCCGGCAAGGAACTGGTGGCCCGGATGATCCACCGGAAGTCCTCACGGGCAGGTGGACCGTTCGTGGCGCTGAATGCTGCGGCGATCACCCCTGATCGCATGGAAATGGCGTTGTTCGGTACCGAGGGAACGCCGGGCCAGCCGCGCAAGACCGGCGCGCTTGAAGAGGCCCATGGCGGTATTCTCTATCTCGACGAAGTCGGTGAAATGCCGCGCGAGACACAGAACAAGATCCTGCGCGTTCTGGTCGATCAGCAATTCGAGCGGGTTGGCGGATCAAAACGCGTCAAGGTCGATGTCCGCATCATTTCCTCGACCGCCTATAATCTCGAAAGCCAGATTGCCGAAGGTGCCTTTCGCGAGGACCTCTACCACCGGCTGGCCGTCATTCCCGTTCGTGTGCCGCCGCTGGCGGAACGGCGCGAGGATATTCCGTTTCTGGTCGATATGTTCATGCGCCAGATCAGCGAGCAGGCGGGCATTCGCACCCGCAAGATCGGTGACGACGCGTTGGCCGTCCTGCAATCGCACGACTGGCCGGGCAATATCCGGCAGCTGCGCAACAATATCGAACGGCTGATGATTCTCGCCCGCAGCGATGGTCCGGATACGGCGATCTCGGCCGACATGCTGCCGAGCGAAGTCGGTGACAGCCTGCCGAAGATTTCGACGCAAGGGGACCATCACATCATGACGCTGCCTTTGCGGGAGGCGCGTGAAATGTTCGAACGGGACTACCTGATCGCCCAGATCAACCGTTTCGGCGGCAATATTTCCCGCACGGCGGAGTTTGTCGGGATGGAGCGCTCAGCGCTGCATCGCAAACTGAAATCGCTCGGCGTCTGAAAACCCGGTTGTTATCGTTCTAAGACAGGTCATCCATGTCGCGCATTGCCTATGTCAACGGCGCCTACCAGCGTCATACCGAAGCTGCTGTCCATATCGAGGATCGCGGCTTCCAGCTCGCCGACGGCGTCTATGAGGTCTGCGAGATCCGCCACGGCTTCATCGTCGATCTGACCCGACACCTCGACCGGCTGGACCGGTCGCTGCGCGAACTGCGGATAGTTTGGCCGATGAAACGAGCAGCGCTTGTCCTGGTCATTCGCGAAGTCGCGCGCCGCAATCGGGTCAGGAACGGCCTGTTCTATCTGCAGGTTACGCGAGGTGCTGCGCGGCGCGACCATGTTTTTCCAGCAGCCGATACACCATCGACTATCGTGGTGACAGCCAAGCGTACCGATGCGTCGGTGATCGCCAGGAAGAATGCTCTCGGCATCAACGCCATAACCGTTCCCGAGAACCGCTGGGACCGTGTCGACATCAAATCCGTTGGATTGCTGCCGAATGTGCTGGCACGGCAAGCGGCCAAGGAGCAGGGCGCCCAGGAGGCGATCTTTGTCGATCCGGATGGAACGGTGAAGGAGGGCGCAGCAACCAATGTCTGGATCGTCGACAAGGAAGGCCGTCTGCGGACGCGTCACGCCGAACACGGCATCCTGCGCGGGATCACCCGCACGACGCTGAAGGATGTCACCGCTGCGATCGGGCTGGAGATTGTCGAAGAGGCTTTTTCCGTCGAGGACATGCAGGAAGCGCGCGAGGTTTTCATCACGGCTGCCACCAGTATCTGTTTTCCGGTCGTTTCTGTTAACGGTAAAACCATCGCCAACGGCCATCCGGGCAGCGTGTCACAGAAAATTCGTGAAGCCTTTTTCGACATTGCGGAAAAGACCGCGATTTGATACCAAATCCGGGGGGACGCTTTAAAGACGAGTTTTTTCAGCGTTCGGGCTATTCAGATTGTATAATCAACCGGTTAAATCGTACCGGAAAATAAGAAAGAAGCGGCGCTATGGCGGAACGTTCTCAGAACTTGCAGGATCTTTTTCTCAATACCGTCCGCAAGCAGAAGATATCTCTGACAATTTTTCTTATCAATGGTGTGAAACTGACGGGCGTTGTCACGTCTTTTGACAACTTCTGTGTGCTTTTGCGGCGTGACGGGCATTCCCAGCTCGTATACAAGCACGCAATCTCGACAATCATGCCGGGCCAGCCGATGCAGATGTTCGAGAGCGAAGAATCCGCATCCTGACGGGATACAAGACACATTACCAAACGTGATACCAAATCGGCGTCGATCATCCCGGAGCTTGAAAAGCTTCGTGATGACATGCGCGCCGTTGTCATCGTCCCAGTCCTGAAAAAGACGGGCAGACAGAACGCTGAGATTATCGCCGCGACTTCGACGCGCAGCGACGAAAGCCGGCTGGAAGAGACGATCGGGCTTGCGCTCGCCATCGATCTTGAAGTCGTGCACGGCATGATCGTGCCCGTCGCCCAGCCGAAGCCGGGCACGCTGCTCGGCAGCGGCAAGATCGAAGAGATCGGCCATCTGCTCAGCGAGCACAATGCCGGGCTCGTCATCATCGATCATCCGCTGACCCCGGTGCAGCAGCGCAACCTGGAAAAGGAGTGGAACTGCAAGGTCATCGACCGGACCGGTCTCATTCTCGAAATTTTTGGCCGCCGCGCTTCCACCAAGGAAGGTACGCTCCAGGTCGAGCTTGCGCATCTGAACTACCAGAAGGGCCGTCTGGTTCGCAGCTGGACCCACTTGGAACGCCAGCGCGGTGGTGCCGGCTTCATGGGTGGTCCGGGCGAAACCCAGATCGAAGCCGACCGCCGGCTGTTGCAGGAAAAGATCGTCAAGCTCGAGAAGGAGCTGGAGCAGGTGCGCCGCACCCGTCAGCTTCACCGCGCCAAGCGCAAGAAGGTGCCGCATCCGATCGTCGCCCTCGTCGGTTATACGAATGCCGGCAAATCGACGCTGTTCAATCGCATCACCGGTGCCGGTGTTCTCGCCGAAGACATGCTGTTTGCCACGCTCGATCCGACGCTGCGCCGGATGAAGCTGCCGCATGGCCGCATGGTCATGTTGTCCGATACCGTTGGTTTCATCTCCGACCTGCCGACCCATCTGGTCGCCGCCTTCCGTGCGACGCTGGAAGAGGTGCTGGAAGCCGACCTGATCCTGCATGTGCGCGATCTCGCCGATCCGGACAATCAGGTGCAGGCGCAGGATGTCGTGCGTATTCTTGACGGCCTCGGCATCGACGAGAAGGCGCGTTCGGAACGCATCATCGAGGTCTGGAACAAGATCGATCTGCTGGATGCCGACGCGCATGAAAGCCTCGTCCAGAAGGCGGTAAACAGCGAAAACACCGTTGCCGTTTCAGCCGTCACGGGCGAGGGTGTCGATCACCTGCTCGACGAGATCAACAAGCGCCTGTCCGGCGTCCTGATGGAATGCAATGTCGTGCTGCCAGCCAACAAGCTGCAACTGCTGTCCTGGGTCTATGAGCACACGATGGTCGATGGCCGGGAAGACCTGGAGGACGGTTCCGTCAGTCTTGATCTGCGCATGACGCCAAGCGAATCGGAAGAACTCGACCGGCGCCTCGGCAATGGCCAGAAAGCCGCGGCCCAGGACTGGTAGGTCTGAAATGCACATTGACGTAACGGCATGCCGTTACGTCAATCGATCGCAACGTATTATGCCAGCTGCCGCTCGATTGCCTTGGCGGCCTGCCACAGACTTTCCATCCGTTCCAGCGTTGCCGCTTCAAGCGTTTCTCCAGCCGCCTCCAGTTCCGTCTCGATATGCGCGAAACGGCGCCGGAACTTGGTGTTGGTGCCGCGCAGCGCCATTTCGGGATCGGCGCCGACATGGCGGCCGATATTGACGACGGCGAAGATCAGGTCACCGAGTTCGTCCGCTACCTTTTCCTTGTCGTTCGATGCCAGGGCCTCGCGCAGTTCGGCGATCTCTTCCTCGATCTTGTCGAGGATCGGTTCGGGCGAAGACCAGTCGAAGCCGACCTTGGCTGCCCGTTCCTGCAGCTTCAAGGCTTCGACCAGTGCCGGAAAGCTGCGCTGAACAGAGCCCAAATGCCCCGTGTTGACATCCCCCGGCAGGCCACGCTTTGCCCGCCGTTCAAGGCGTTCGGTTTTTTCCGTCTGCTTGATTTCGTCCCATTGCAGTTTCACGGCCTGGGGTGTGTCCGCGTCAGACCTCGCAAAGACATGCGGATGGCGCCGGATCATCTTTCGGGTGATCGCTTCCACCACATCGCCGAAAGCGAAATCGCCGGCTTCTTCAGCCATGCGGGCGTGAAAAACCACCTGCAGCAGCAGATCGCCAAGTTCTTCGCAGAGATCGTCCATATCTGCGCGCTCGATCGCGTCGGCAACCTCATAGGCTTCTTCCAGCGTATAGGGTTTGATGGTCTCGAAGGTCTGGACGATGTCCCATGGGCAACCCGTTTCCGGCTGGCGCAGGGCTTCCATGATGTCGAGCAGGCGGTGGATATCCTTGGAGGGCTGCATGGGGGCTCAGTTCAGCGGAATGGCGTTATCGTCCTTGCCGGACTGGTAGGCGTCCGACAGCGACTGGTATCTTGCGCGAATGCGCTGGTCCTGTGCCCGAAGTGCCGCTTTTTCGGCGTTATCCAAGGTCGCCACCAGATCGGCGATCGAGGACGAACGCCAGAATGCGTTGGTCTTGGCATAACCGCCGGGCTCGAGCCGGAAAACCTCTTTGAGGATTTTCAGGTCGTGCGGGATCGAGAACGCGTCGCGTGAATCCTCGTGGCTGAACAGATAATAGAAATTGTCGAAGCCGGCCCAGGTGATCGCCGAGAGGCACATCGAACAGGGCTCATGGGTCGAGAGGAAGATCAGCTCTTTGGTATCCGGCTTTTCCGCGCGCTCGTAAAAGCGCTTCAGCGTATGCACTTCGCCATGCCAGAGCGGATTTTCCGTCTCGTTATTGGTTTCGGCGATGACCAGCGACAGATCCGACTTGCGCAGGATCGCCGCGCCAAAAACCTTGTTGCCGACCGCGACCCCCTTTTCCGTCAGCGGCAGGACATCGGTTTCGATGACGGTGAGCAGTCGTTCTGCAAGCTTGGAATTGTTCATCAGCTCAAGGCTCCGGACACTAGGATTATGGGCATTTAGCGGATTTCCAGTGCCATAGGCAATGCTTGGAAACCCGATCCTGCCGGCCTCAATGGTCTCGTCCTCGGAGATATTTGCTCAAATTATGCTGGAGTCGAGCAAAAGAATATCCGCCTGCAAAGGCATCGGAATTTCTGTTTCTTCAATTTTCACGGTATAAAGGGGATATTCCCCTTAACCTGTAACAGGATCAGATTCCCACGTTATGACCGAGCAACTGACCGTCTTTCCGGCATTCTTCCGCGTTGCGCAGAAATGTGTGGCGGTTTTTGGCAATGGCGACGAGGCGTTTGCCAAGGTTCGGCTGTTGCTGAACACGCAGGCCCGGATCGTTGCCTATGCGGATAAGCCGGAAGCCGGCTTTGCGGCTTTCCTGTCAAGAAATGCCGTCGAACTCGTGCAAAAGCCCTTCGAGGCAACTCAGGTCGACGGCGCGACGCTGGTGTTTGCCGCCACCGGCGATGCCGAGCAGGATCGTTTGATCGTTGCGGCAGCCCGCGCTCAGAAAATTCCTGCCAATGCGGTAGATCAACCGGAATTCTGCGATTTCCTGACGCCGGCGCTGGTCAATCGTGCGCCGGTTGCCGTTGCCATCGGCACGGAGGGCGCAGGTCCTGTGCTTGCCCAGATGATCCGCGCCCAGATCGATCAGCTCCTGTCCCCATCTCTCGGCGCGCTTGCCTCGCTGGCGCAGGCCTATCGTGATACCGCCGATCGTGTGCTGCCGCGTGGTGTCTCCCGCCGTGTGTTCTGGCGTCGCTTCTTCTCAGGCCCCGTCGCCGATCAGGTGTCGCTCGGAAATGTGGCCGAGGCCCGTCGTGAGGCATCCCGGCTGTTGCAGTCGGTCGATCGTGTTCCAGGTCACGTCTGGCTGGTCGGCGCCGGTCCGGGTGCCGAAGACCTTTTGACCTTGCGCGCCCAGCGCGTGATGATGGAAGCAGATGTGATCGTCTATGATGCCCTGGTGCCGAAGGCGATAGTCGATATGGGCCGCCGCGACGCCGAGCGCCTGTCTGTCGGCAAGCGCAAGGGTTGCCATTCGAAATCGCAGGATGAGATCAACCAGCTTTTGGTGCGCCTCGGCCAGGACGGCAAGCGCGTCGTGCGGCTGAAATCGGGTGATCCGCTGGTCTACGGCCGCGCCGGCGAAGAGATGGCCGCTCTGCGCGAAGCCGGTATCACCTATGAGATTGTGCCCGGCATTACCTCGGCCTTTGCTGCGGCCGCCAATTTCGAACTGCCGCTGACGCTGCGCGGTGTCGCATCCTCGCTGATCTTTACCACCGGCCACGACCTGACCGGCGATGTTCTGCCCGATTGGGCGCGTCTTGCCATTTCCGGCGCCACCATTGCCGTCTATATGGGCCGCACGGTCGCAGCCTCTGTTGCAGCCCGCCTGATCGAGGCCGGTCTGCCGGCGGAGACCACGGTTGCGGTGATCGAAAATGCCAGCCGGGCTGACCGTAAGCTGCTGCACGGCACGCTGAAGGATCTGCCGGACCTGCAGTATCGCGACGAGTTGGATGGTCCCGTCATGGTGATCATCGGCGATGCGGTAGCAGGTGCGAATTTCGAGCGCTCGCAGCCGCTGGTCAAGGGCAAGACGACCGGCGCTACCGCTCATGTGGGCGTGCCGCACAAACTGACTGATGAAGTGAGGAATTGACATGGCCGACAAGGTATTGACCGCAAACCGCCTGTCCGACGGCATCTCCGTCTGGCTCGATGCGTCGGGCAACTGGGTGGAATCGCTGCAGGACGCGTTTATCGCTCGCCATGCCGAGGCGGTTACAGCTCTGGAAGCGACCGGCAAGGCCGCCTTTGCCGACAACAAGGTGGTTGACGTGAATGTCATTGATATTGAAGAAGTGGGCGGCGTACTGCGGCCATTGCGTCTGCGCGAGCGCGTTCGCGCCGAAGGCCCGACGATCGATTATGCGCCGGGATACAAGGGCCTGACCGGTCCCGTGCACGCGGCTTAAGGAAAAGAAGACCGATGTACCGTTACGACGAATTCGACCATGCCTTTGTTGCCGACCGTGTCGCGCAGTTTCGCGATCAGGTCACGCGCCGTCTCTCTGGCGAGCTTGCCGAGGATGCCTTCAAGCCGCTGCGGCTGATGAATGGCGTCTATCTGCAGCTTCACGCCTATATGCTGCGCGTTGCCATTCCCTATGGCACGCTGAACAGCAACCAGATGCGCATGCTTGCCCATATCGCCCGCAAATATGATCGCGGCTATGGCCATTTCACCACACGCCAGAACATCCAGTACAACTGGCCGAAACTGTCGGATACGCCGGATATCCTGGCCGATCTTGCGTCGGTCGAGATGCACGCCATCCAGACGTCGGGCAACTGTATTCGCAACGTCACCGCAGACCATTTTGCCGGTGCCGCTGCCGACGAAGTTGCCGATCCGCGCCCTTACGCCGAAATCCTGCGCCAGTGGTCGTCCGTTCACCCGGAATTCTCCTTCCTGCCACGCAAGTTCAAGATCGCCGTCACCGGCGCCGCGCGCGACCGCGCCGCCATTCAGGTGCATGACATCGGGCTTCATCTGAAGAAAAACGACAAGGGCGAGATCGGCTTTGGCGTCTATGTCGGCGGCGGGCAGGGCCGCACGCCCATGATCGCCAAGAAGATCCGCGACTTCCTGCCGGAAGAGGACCTGTTGTCCTACACGACCGCGATCATGCGCGTGTATAACCTGCATGGCCGCCGCGACAACAAGTACAAGGCGCGCATCAAGATTCTCGTGCACGAAACCGGTGTCGAGCAGCTTGCCGGTCAGGTCGAGCAGGAATTCCTGCAGCTGAAGAACACCGAGCTGAAACTGCCGGAAGCCGATATCCAGGCCATCACCACCTATTTCGAACTGCCGCCGTTGACCGATCGTCCCGAAGGCTGGGCCAATCTGGCCGGGTGGAAGAAGGCCGATCCGGACTTTGCCCGCTGGGTGCAGCAGAACGTCCAGCCGCACAAGCATCCGGACTACGGCATGGTGACGGTGTCGCTGAAGCCGATCGGCGGCATTCCAGGCGACGCCAGCGACAGCCAGATGGATGCGATTGCCGATCTGGCGCAAGAATACGCCTTCGACGAGATCCGCATCAGCCATGAGCAGAATATCATCCTGCCGCATGTGGCTCTGGCCGATCTGGAAGCGCTCTATCGCGGTCTCGTTTCGATTGGTTTGGCGACTGCCAATGCCGGTCTGATCACCGATATCATTGCCTGTCCCGGCTTGGACTATTGCGCGCTCGCCAATGCGCGCTCGATCCCGCTTTCGCAGGAAATCTCCACCCGCTTCGGTAACCCGGTCCGGCAGGCCGAGATCGGCGAGCTGAAGATCAAGATTTCCGGCTGCATCAATGCCTGCGGCCATCACCATGTCGGGCATATCGGCCTTCTGGGCGTGGAAAAGAAGGGCGCCGAACTCTACCAGATCACGCTGGGCGGCTCCGGCGACGAGAACACCTCGATCGGCGAGATCATCGGTCGCGGTTTCGAGCCAGAGAAGGTCACGGACGCCATCGAGAAGATCGTCAACACCTATCTCGGTCTGCGCAAGGACGCGTCGGAAATCTTCCTCGACGCCTATCGCCGGGTCGGGCCGCAGCCCTTCAAGGACGCGCTTTACGGCGGCAATGCCCAGGAAGCGGCCTGAGGTTCAAGGACAAGCATATGACACAGATCTGGAAAGAAACCGGCTTCGTGACCGACGATCCCTGGGTTGTCGAGACGGAAGAAACCAAGGCCGGCTCGAACGAGAAAGCCATTCTCGGGATAGATGCCTTCGTTGAGAAGGCATCGTCCGGCGATAGCGGGCTTGGCGTCTTGGTCAATCCGGCCGACGACGTGACGCGGCTGCAGCCGTTTCTGGAGCAGGTGTCGCTGATTGCGGTGGCCTTTCCGGCTTTCAACGACGGCCGGGCGTTCAGCCATGCGTCGCTGCTGCGCGTTCGTCTTCATTACGGCAAGGAAATCCGCGCTGTCGGTGACGTGCTGATCGACCAGGTGCCGCTGATGCTGCGCTGTGGCATCGACAGTTTCGCCGTCAGCAACGAGACGGCTCTGAAGCGGCTGTCCGAAGGACGGCTGCCGGGCATCGACAATCACTACCAGCCGACTGCTAAACCGTCGGCGGATGCGAAATCCTACAGCTGGCGGCGGGTTTCCTGAGGCCGCGACACACTGAAGCACGCATCAATCCGCAAAAGGCGCTATAATTGGAACGGAATTGCTTCCAAACCAGCGCCTTTTGGAATATCCGCTGATACCTGAAAGCATTGCTCATCATTACAGGACCTGACGCCGAAATGAATGCTCCTGCCAAGATCGAAGAATTTGCCGTAACCGTGCCTGCGGGCGTGTTCGCTGAAACGGTGACCAAGGTCACGCATTATACGGACCGGCTGTTCAGCTTCCGCATGACGCGCCCGACCGAGTTTCGTTTCCGTTCGGGCGAATTCGCCATGATCGGCCTGATGGTCGACGGCAAGCCGATCTATCGCGCCTATTCGATCGCCAGCCCGGCCTGGGACGAGGAGCTTGAATTCTTCTCGATCAAGGTGCCGGACGGCCCGCTGACGTCGCATCTGCAGGGTATCAAGCCAGGCGATCAGGTGCTGATGCGCAAGAAGCCGACAGGCACGCTGGTGCTCGACGCCCTGACGCTCGGCAAGCGCCTTTACATGTTCTCGACTGGGACCGGCATCGCACCGTTTGCAAGCCTGATCCGCGATCCGGAAACCTTCGAGAAGTTCGAAGAGGTCATCCTCACCCACACGACCCGCGATGTCGCCGAGTTGAAATACGGCTTTGACCTGATCGAGGAAATCCGCAATCACGAATTCCTGGCCGAACTGGTCGGCGACAAGCTGCGCCACTATGCGACGGTGACCCGCGAGGACTATCCGTTCAAGGGCCGCATCACCAATCTGATGCGCGATGGCAAGATGTTCTCCGATCTCGGCCTTCCGGCTTTTGATCCGGCCGTCGATCGCGGCATGATCTGCGGCTCGACCGAGATGCTGAAGGAAACCAAGGAAATTCTCGAGGCGGCCGGTTTGAATGAAGGCTCCAACAATAAGCCGGGCGAGTTCGTCATCGAACGCGCATTCGTTGGCTGACATTTTCGCTGATCCGGATAATCAGAGGCGGCCTTCGGGTCGCCTTTTTCGTTTCGGCTCAAGCCGTGCGCCGGCAGGTGCGATGCGCAACGATTGCGGGAGGCGGACTGGGTGGCTCCACGTTGTTGCGTTGTCCCATCTGTGAGTAAAATCGAATGTACCCGCAAACACAAAAGCTTGGGTTCGCGCGAATAAAGATCACCGCAAAATCGTATGTTCTACAATAGCAGTTGACGAAGCTTAAGGGGCTTGCCAGTCTTGCCTTGGGGCTCCGCTGCTGCGGAATTGTGGGGGGTAGTGTGTGAGTGCGGGTGCTGTTTTTGTCTGGTCATTGATAGGATTTGCGGGGCTGCTGGCCATCCCCGCGGTCAGTCACACCAATGCGGGCACCACGTTTTCGCTGATGGCGTCCTCCATGGCCTTTACCGGCATGGCGCTGGCGCTTTTCATGGCAACCCGTCCGCCGTTCGTGGAGCGCCTTTTCGGTGGTCTTGACCGGATTTACCAGACGCACCGCCGCGTCGGCATCACCGTACTGGTACTGATTCTCGTGCACTATTTCATCACGCCGGATTTCAAGGGGCTGTCGCTGACCGGCGGGCTGAACAAGCTGGCGGCGCAGGCGGGGGAATACGCTTTCTATGCCCTCGTGGTGCTGCTGGTGCTCAGCATCGTCAAGATCATCCCGAAGACGAAGGTCGAGATACCCTACCATTTCTGGCGCCTGACACACCGTTTCATCGGTCTGCTGTTCATCATGGTCGCCTTCCACCAGACGTTCATCAAGCGGCCTTATGACGGCACCGCGATGCTGGCGACCTATCTCAACATCTTCGCGATGATCGGCACGCTGAGCTATATCTACACCCAGCTTTTTCCCTGGCTGCGCACCCGGACCTACGAGGTCTTCGATGTGACGCGCCACGAGGGGGCGACGATCATTTCGGCCCGGCCGACACGGCGTCCCCTGAGCGCAAAGCCTGGCCAGTTCGGGTTTTTCCGGGTCAACAAGCCCGGCCTGCGTGAGCCGCATCCCTTCACGATTGCGGGCATGGATGATGATGGCGTCGTCCGCTTTGCCATCAAACCGCTGGGGGATTATACCAAGGCCCTGCGCGAAGGCATCGCAGTCGGCGACCGCCTCAAGCTGGAGGGTGGCTATGGTCATTTCAACCATCGCCGCGGCGGCAAGAAACAGATATGGCTGGCCGGCGGCATTGGTGTTACGCCGTTTCTGGCGATGGCGGGGCGCCTGAAGGGGGATGAAGGCCAGGATATTCACATGGTCTATTGCGTGCGCGATCGAAGCGAGGCCATCGGCCTCGATACGTTCGAAACGCAAGCGGAAAAGCTATCGAATTTCAGTTTCACTTTGCATGATTCCAAAACCGACGGTCGGCTCGACGCTGCAAAGCTCGCGGCATCGAGCGTTGTCGACCCGGCGGGGGCAGACCTCTGGTTCTGTGGGCCACCATTACTCCGAAAAGCCATTGAAGAGGGACTTAAGGACCTCGGCAAGAAACCCAAACGGGTCGAGTTCGAGCAGTTCGAGTTCCGATAACGGATCGCTTATTTGTCGTTTGAAAAGCAAGGAGAACAAGCCATGCGCATGTTCGATCAACTGTCCGGGAAAATGATCCGTGGGCTACGCCTGCCGCGCTCTATTCTGGCGGTAGCGGCTACCGTGCTGGCGTTGGCCCAATGTCCGGGCGCGGCATCGGCCCGTGATGCCTTTGCTGACGATGCCTATGCGACCTATAAAGCGAATACCGACAACGGCAAATATCTGTTCAACGCGTCGGGCTGCGGCGCCTGCCACGGATCGGCCAGGAATACCGAGGTCTTGTCCGGCGGACTTGAGATGGATACGGCGATCGGCAAGTTCTATGCGCCGAATATCTCGCCCCATGCCAATGGTATCGGCGGCTGGACCAATGCCCAGTTCCTCAACGCGGTGATGCAGGGGATCGACCACGAGGGCAACAACCTCTATCCGGTCATGCCCTACACCGCCTATGGCGGTATGAAGCCGGAGGATGTGCTCGACATCAAGGCTTATATCGACACGCTGATTGCGTCGGATGCCGTGTCGCAGGAACACGAGATCGCTTTCCCCTATAGCCGCCAGACAACGATCACGCTGTGGAAGCGCAGTCATTTCAACGTGCCGGAATATCAGTCGCGCGAAGAAACCCAGATGGAGCGCGGACGCTATCTCGTCGAAAACGTCGGTGGTTGCGGCGACTGCCACACGCCGCGCACCACGACTTACGGTCTCGACATGGACAACGCCTATACCGGCGAAAAAGGCCTGACCGGCGCGGTGGCCCCGGATATTTCCAAGGCGCGGATGGCAGGCCTTGCTTCGCCTGACGTGTTTACC
The DNA here is from genome assembly GCF_049897905.1 of Pararhizobium sp. PWRC1-1. NCBI lineage: Bacteria > Pseudomonadati > Pseudomonadota > Alphaproteobacteria > Hyphomicrobiales > Rhizobiaceae > Pararhizobium > Pararhizobium sp. PWRC1-1. Next base: position 78,156 of record NZ_JAFCXE010000010.1, read on the forward strand.
GTCGGCCTGATCGACGAAGGTAAGAAGCTGTCGGGAGCGCCGCTGATAGATCCGGTCATGCGCGAGATCGCCCACGGATTGTCGGCGCTGACCGAGAAGGACCGCACGGCGATCTATGCCTTCCTGTCCGACCGCGAGGTCAAGCCGCCGCAGCCGGTGGCGCAATCGGCAACGGCCGTCTGTAAGGAAAGCACGCCTGCATCCGCTTTGGCGGGTGACAATGCGGGTCTGGCGACGCAGGCCGACGCTTTCATCGGCAAATATTGCCGCAATTGCCATGGCCCGGGCGAAAGCTCGCAAGGGTCCTATCCGGCCGGCGACATGAACACCATCGCGGCCGATGCAGCCTTCGTGGTTCCGGGCGATGCGGCGAAATCCCGTCTGTTCACCTCGGTCACCAGCGGCCGCATGCCGCTTGGCAAGCGCCCGACTGCGGAAGAGGTCAAGAGCCTTGAGGGCTGGATCAATTCGCTCAAGCAGTCGGATCTGCCACAGACCGCGGCCAGCAAGCCTGAGCGCACACGACCCATGCTGTCCTATCGCGATTTCATCGAGGCCGGGCTGAAGGATATTTCCAAGGTCAACGATCTCGACCGGCAATACATGCGCTATTTCTCCTACCGCAACCAGTACAATGGCATGATGGGCTGCGAGGAGGACAAGACCTTCATGAAGCGCATGGACGTGCTGGCCGGCGGCTTCAAGAAGCTGTTGAACTCGCTGTCCTATGGTCCAAAACTTGTGTTGCCGCAGGAGGTGGAAGGAACTAACGGACTGATGGTCCGGGTCGATCTCCGCGATCTGCAATGGTCGGCGGATGACTATAATTTCCTGATCTCGCAATATTTCTACGGTGTCGATCCCGGCAGCGATGCGTCGCTTCTGGCACTGACCAAGGAAACCGACACCGTTCTGCCGATCATGCGCATCGACTGGTTCATGGCCAATGCGGCCAAGCCGAAGATCTACAACCAGCTGATGAAGCTGCCGACGCATATCCGCGAACTGGAACAGCGGTTCCAGATCAACGTCGATGACAATATCCGCCGCCGCCAGGTGCTGCGTGCGGGCTTTGCCGACGGTTCGTCCGGTGTTTCCGATCATAACCGCATGCTTGAGCGTCATGAGATGCCGTTCGGCGGTTACTACTGGAAATCCTATGATTTCGGCGGCGATGTCGGCCGCCAGGTGCTGAAGCGCTTCCCGCATGGACCGAAGGAGCTGGAGCCGCTGGATGGCGGGCTGACCGCCTTTGAGCATGATGGCGGTGAAATGATCTTCTCGCTGCCGAACGGACTGCAGGGCTATTACCTGTCGACGGCGGCAGGCAAGCAGCTGGATGTCGGCCCGACGACGATCGTGTCCTTCCGCAAGCGGCCGATCGGCAAGGGCGTCGAGATCATCAACGCCCGCTCGTGCTTCGACTGCCATGCCAACGGCATCCTGTCGAAAAGGGACCAATTGCGTGAGCACATCCAGACATCGACGTTGTTCAACAAGGATCAGCAGGCCATTTTGCTCGACATGTATGTGCCGCAGGAAGAGCTTGACGCCGCCTATAACAAGGACCGGCAGCGGTTCGTCGAGGCGCTGGTCAAGCTCGGCGTGACCGAGCCGACGCCGGACGGCAGCGCCCAAAGCATGCAGGCGCCGGGCAATGCCGAACTCGTCACTTATTTTGGCGACAAGTATGAGGACGAACTCGATTTCGATGCGCTGGCAGCGGAATTCGACATGACGCCGGCCGAGCTGTCTTCCGCCATCAAGCGGGTGGAAGACGTCGATACCTTGCGTCTTGGTATCGATTGGGTGACGACGCTGGAAGCCGGCGGAACCATTCCACGCGCCGAAGTCGAACAGCAGTTTCCGCTGCTGCTGCATCCACTGATGCAATTGAAGCCGCTCGATACCACCACAGTCCATGTGGCGGTGGCCAGCCAGAGCCAAGATGTGGCGGGTCAAACGGCGCAGCAGGATTATGTCAAGGCCGAGACGGTCGCAGCCGCAACCCCTGCCTACCGCCAGGAACAGCCCGCCGACTACAACAAGCTCGAACTGGCGCTGCATGTCGCGACGACGACCGCGAAGGTCGGTGATCAACTGTCTTTCGAGCTGAGTGCCAACAAGGCCTGCGAGCTGCAGATCCTCTATGTCGAGGAAACCGGCAATGTCGAGGTCATCCCGGACGAAATGATCGGCAACACGACGCTACAGGCGGGGGAAAAGCGGCAGATCCCGCAGCCCGGCACCGGTAATTTGACCTTCGATACGCCGGCACCCGCCGAAACGATGATCGCCTATTGCCGCGAAGGCGGGCTCGGCGACCAGAAGCTCTCGGTCGAGCGGGCGCGCCAGCTGGTGGCGCAATCGCATTTGCCGCCGACGCGTGGACTGGCGATCAACCTGGCCAAGAAGGCCGAGGACGATAAGGGTGCCAGCGGCCTGCAGGTGGTGACATTCGAGATCAAGCAGTAGGGAAGACGCCGGCGGCCAAGTGTCGTCCGGCCTGTGTAAGCATTATTTTGGAATGGCATGGGAAGGCTGCGTGATGGCATTGAAGGTTTTGGTCGGGGCATCGCTGCTGGCATTTTTCCTTGCGGGGACGGCTTCGGCTGCGTGCGATGCACTGGCGCAGGTCGCTGAGGCCACCAATGCCGGAAACGAGGCGCTGGCAAAACAGATTGCCGCCATGCCGAAGCCCGGTTGCACGGCGGACGACAAGGCGATGATCGATCGCGTCGCGGCACTTTCATCCTTCAACCGGATTGTCGGCGCCGTCGGGCAGGGTGCCAATCTGGCGGATTTCGAGCAGGAGCTTGAGACGATCCGCACCAGCAATTCGGCACCCTGGCAGGTTTTTGACGCGCTCGGTGATATCAACCGTGACCGCCGGAATTATGAGGCAGCGGCGCGGTACTATCAACTGGCGCTGGAGGATGCCGCCAACGAGGTGATGACGCCTCAGTGGATGGCGCCGGACGAAGCCTATATCGTTCGCCTCGATCATATGGCGACCGAGATGCGGCTTGCCGCACCCAAGCCGGTGAAGCTCACCGTGCGCGGCGCCTGCAAGATCAGCTATCGCGGCGTGTCATTGAAGAAAAAATCGACGCCGGTACGCTACGTCTTCGGTACCGCCGAGTTCACCCCGGAGGGGTTGGATTCGGCCAAGGACCTGTCCGAATGCCTGAAATCGGTCAAACCCAAGACGATTACCCTGATCGGCCATACGGATCCGGTCGGGACTGCAGAGGCCAATCGGATGCTTTCTCTGGAGCGCGCCGACGCACTGGCTGAGTATCTGGTTGCCGAGGGGTATGCAGGCCAATGGACCGCGGTTGGCAAGGGTGAGGACGAGCCGTTCAAGGCAGATGATGCCAGCGCCTATGACGAGGAGACACTGAACCAGATGAACCGGCGCGTCGACGTCGATGTGGAGAACTGAATGATGCTGCGCCGCCTGGCTCTTGTTCTTCTGATTTCCGCAGCGCCGCTCGGTGCCGCATCCGCCAGGACCTTTGCTCTGGTCGTCGGCGTCGATGCCTATCCCTACGAGGTCAGCCTGGATGGCGCGATCAAGGACGCCAAGGACGTGCAAGGCGCCTTGCAGCGGGCGGGCGTCGATCAGATAGCGACGTTCTTTGACGCTGCCGCCCGCAAGGACGATATCCGCGCCGCCTGGACCGGATTCGTCGGCAGTGCGGTCAAGGGCGATACGTTCATTTTCACCTATGCCGGGCACGGCGCGCAGATGCCGGAACTTGTCGCCGGTGATGAGGCAGACGGGCTTGACGAGTTCCTGCAATTGCCGGGTTTCGACCGCAGCCGTGCTGAGGAAACAGAACACGAGATCATTGTCGATAACGAGCTGAACGCCTGGTTTTCCGAAGCCGAGGCCAAGGGTGTACAGGTTCTGTTCGTCTCCGACAGTTGCCATTCCGGCGGCATGAGCCGGTCCTTTTCCGGCAAGACACGTCTTGCCCAGGCCGTCACGGTCAAGCTGCCGCCGCCATCGGAAGAAGCGGTGTCCGGCGCCGAGGTGAAAGAGGCACAGTTCCGGAATGTGACGGTGCTTGCGGCCTCGCTGGAGAGCCAGCCGTCGCCTGAAGTCATCATCGACGGCGAGCCGCGCGGTGCCTTGAGTTGGAGTTTTGCCCGTGCCGTGGAGGGATCGGCAGATCGCGACAGTGACGGCCGCCTTTCCCGTATGGAGCTGGAGGATTATGTCTTTGCCAATGTGAAGAACCAGTCGGAGGCGTTGCAGGTCCCGAATTTTACGCCGCAACTGCCGCGATCCGAGGATGAAGTGGTCATGCCGCTGGCCCGGAGTGCAGTGGTTGCCGCCGAACCGGGCGCGAAAAAGACCTATCAATCCGTTCGCGAAACTGGCTGGGATGGCAAGCTGGCACTGTCTGTCATGGGTTCCGATGTCGTGCCGGACAATACCGGTGGAACGGGTGTGCCTTATCGCTGGGATGCCGCCAGCGGCATTTTCTACACGCCGAATGGTGACGTTGCGGGCGAGCATATCGATACGGGCATGATCCAAGCGGTCGTCAACAAGTTCATTCTGCTCGATTTTCTGAAAGTGATGGCAAGCCAGAATCCGGGTGCCGTATCCTTGACGCCACAGAAGGATATCTATGCCGCTGGCGATAAGATTTCTTTCGATGCCCCGGCGTCGGGCTACAGGAACATGGTTGTGTTCAACCTTGCCAATACCGGGCAAGTGCAACTGCTGGACGTCCAGTCGGAGGGTACGGCGAGTGTCGCGTTCAAGCTCAGCAATCTGCAGGTCGTGGAACCCTTCGGCGCCGACCATCTGATCGTCATTTCCACCAATGAACCCATTGATGCGATTGGTGCGGCACTTGCGAGCAAAAGCGTCGATGCGGCGGCCGTGTTGCAGCTTCTGTCCACCCGCATTGACGGCACCGATACGAGCGTGGCGATCCAGCCGCTCTATACCCGGGAAAAATTGTGATGACCGCTTTGCGAACCACTGCCATCGCCTCGCTCTGTTGCCTGGCATCGCTGGGCGCGGCAAGGGCTGAAGACCGGGCTCTGGTGATCGGTATCGGCACCTACGAGAACCTGCCGGAAGACATGTTTCTGCATGGCCCGAAAAACGATGTGAAGGCGATCCAGTCGCTTCTGACGGGGACGCTGCATTTCAAGCCGGAGGCAATCCGGGTTCTGACGGATGAAAATGCCACCCGGCAGGCGATGCTATCCTCGATGGACGAATGGCTGGTTGCCGGAACCGCGCCGGGGGACCGGGTCTATCTCTATTTCTCCGGGCATGGCCTGCAGGTCAAGGATGTCAGTGGCGATGAGGAGGACGGCATGGACGAGGCCATTTCGACCTACGATATCAAGGCCGGCGAAGACGACTGGACGAACGTCATCCTCGATGACGATCTTGAGGCGGTGCTGGAGAAGTTGAAGGGCAGGGCGGTGACACTGGTGATCGATGCCTGCCATTCCGGTACGATTTCCCGATCATTGTCGCCACAGGCCGTGTCAGGCTTGCAAGGTGCGCGCTATTTGCCGCGCCCTTTTGCTCGCGCTGGCACAAAACCGGCAACACGAGGCCTTCGCATCGACCTTGGTGTGGTCGACAAGCCAGCGCAATTGACGGCTGGGGGATTGACCGTCTGGAGTGCTGCTGCAGCGTACCAGGTGGCGTGGGACGATGTTCGCCTGCCGATCGAGGAGCGGCACGGCGTTTTCACGTCCGCTTACATAGCCGGCTACACACCGCTTGAATCCGATGCGAATGGCAACGGTCTCATCAGCAATGCCGAGCTTTTCGAATATGTGACCCGGAAATCGAAAGAATATTGTTCGACGCTGGAAGGCTGCGACAATCTCGATCCGCAGCTGGAAAGCGTGCCGGAGGCGCTGGGCAACAGTGTCGCCAAGCCGGAGCCAGACAAGGCAGAACAGACGGCGGCGGATCAACCTAAAGACAAGCCGGAGCCGGTTTACCAGGAGGTCAAGGTCGAGGCTGGTGTTGCCCCGGCTTATGTCGATGCCGATCCCGTCACGGCGATTGGAGATATCGTCGGCAAGGCGGATACCGGCGAGGTTACGGTTAGACTCGACACCGGCCCGAAGCTGAAGAAAGACCAGGTGTTCAAGATTTCGGTCACCAGCCAATATGACGGAAATCTCGTCCTCCTGGACGTGAACGGTAAAGGCATGGCGACGCAGATTTTCCCGAACGATATGGCGCAGAAAATCACGCCGCTGTCGGCCGGTTCGACATTGACCATACCGGACGACTATTACGGCTTCGATTTCGAGGCTGACGGCAGTGGCGAGAATATGCTCGTCGCCATCGTTGTTAGCGATGCCGTGGATTTGAAGGATGTTGCACCGTCGGCGCAGGGCCTGACTGCCCAACTCGACGCCCGGCAGTCTCTGAGCGAGATCGTCGCCCGACTTCAAAAGACCTGGACCGGCGATAGAGAAAACCGCGGCGTACATTGGTCGCTGGGAACGCTGAAATATACTGTCGAATAATCGCCGCGCGAGCGGGCTTGGAAAGCAGAAAGGCCCGCGACGAACGCCGCAGGCCTTTCTGATTCGGAGAACGCTCTGTCTCAGTGCAGGATCTGGCTGAGGAACAGCTTTGTGCGCTCGTGCTGCGGATTGTCGAAGAACGCAGCCGGCTCGTTCTGTTCGACGATCTGGCCCTGGTCCATGAAGATGACGCGGTTGGCGACCTGGCGGGCAAAGCCCATTTCATGGGTGACGCAGATCATCGTCATGCCTTCTTCGGCAAGGCCGACCATGGTGTCGAGCACTTCCTTGATCATTTCCGGGTCGAGCGCCGATGTCGGCTCATCGAACAGCATGACGCGCGGGTTCATGCACAGCGAACGGGCGATTGCCACGCGCTGCTGCTGACCGCCGGAGAGCTGTCCCGGATATTTGTGGGCCTGTTCTGGGATCTTGACGCGCTTGAGGAAGTGCATGGCCACTTCCTCGGCCTGCTTCTTCGGCATCTTGCGAACCCAGATCGGTGCGAGCGTGCAGTTCTCCAGGATGGTCAGATGCGGGAAGAGGTTGAAGTGCTGGAACACCATACCGACTTCGCGGCGCACTTCGTCGATCTTCTTCAGGTCGTTGGTCAGTTCGATGCCGTCAACGGCGATCTTGCCCTTCTGGTGTTCTTCCAGCCGGTTGATGCAACGGATCATCGTCGACTTGCCGGACCCTGACGGGCCGGCAACGACGATGCGCTCGCCGCGCATGACCTTGAGATTGATATCGCGCAGAACGTGGAAGTCTCCGTACCACTTGTTCATGCCGACAATTTCGACAGCGACGTCGGTGGACGACACTTCGATTTTCAGCGGTTTGGCTTCAGCTGCCATTGTATTTCCCCTCACTCGTTATCGTTTGTGGCCCTTGTCGAGCTTTCGTTCCATGAACCCTGAATAGCGCGACATGCCGAAGCAGAAAAGCCAGAAAGTGAATCCGGCAAACACAAGACCGGACAGCGGCGTCACCGGCGATGCCCAGTTGGCATCCGAAAAGTTCTGGCGGACGATGCCGAGCAGATCGAACATGCCGATGATCGACACCAGCGACGTGTCCTTGAACAGGCCGATGAAGGTGTTGACGATGCCGGGAATGACCAGCTTCAGCGCCTGCGGCAGGATGATCAGCCGCATCTTCTGCCAGTAGCTCAAGCCCAGAGAATCGGCGCCTTCCGCCTGTCCCTTTGGAATAGCCTGCAGGCCGCCGCGCACCACTTCGGCCATATAGGCGGAGGCAAAGAGTGAAACCCCGATCACCGCCCTCAGAAATTTGTCGACCGTCATGCCCTGCGGCAGGAACAGCGGCAGCATGACGCTGGCCATGAACAGCACCGTGATCAGCGGAATACCCCGGACGATCTCGATGAAGGTGGTGCAGAGCAGGCGGATGACCGGCATCGTCGATCGTCGGCCGAGCGCTAAAACGATGCCAAGCGGCAGCGACACGGCGATACCGACGAAAGACAGGATCAGCGTGACCATCAGGCCGCCCCAGAGCGGAGTTTCCACATAGGGAAGGCCCAGAACGCCCCCGATCAGGATGAAGAACGACAGGACGGGTAGCACGCCAAAAAGCAGGATGGCGTTGAGGCCCTTGTACGGAATCCTCGGGATCAGGATGGGGACCAGAAGTGCTATGAACAGGGCGCCGACCAGCATCGGCCGCCAGCGTTCATCGATCGGATAACGTCCGAACATGAACACGTCGAATTTTGCGCCGACAAAGGCCCAGCAGGCGCCACTCCAGCCTTCCGGCTGCGAGCCACCTTGAGCGGCCGTTGCGCAAACGCCACGTCCGCCGCCTGTCCACGAAGCGTCGATGAACAGCCATTTGATCGCCGGCGGCAGGAACCAGGCGAGAACCAGCAGCGCGATGATCGTCAGCACAGCGTCCAGCGGCGTGGCTAGAAGGTTTTTCCGGATCCAGGCGATATAGCCTTTCTCCAGCACCGGTGGTGTCGATTGCTCGATCATGCTGGTGCGGACGAAGTTGGTCTGATGTGTGTTCATGATCTTATCTCTCCACCAGTGCCATCTTGGCGTTGAACCAGTTCATGACCAGCGATGTCGACAGGCTGAGTGTCAGATAGACGACAATCCAGATACTGACGATTTCGATGGCTTGGCCGGTCTGGTTGAGGATGGTACCGCCGGTCGATACTAGGTCCGAATAGCCAATGGCGATGGCGAGTGACGAGTTTTTCGTCAGGTTGAGATACTGGCTGGTCAAAGGCGGGATGATGATCCGCATGGCCTGCGGCACGACGACGAGGCGGGTGGTGAGGCCGGGCCGGATGCCGAGCGCGTGGGCTGCCTCCGATTGGCCGTGGCTGACGCCGCGAATACCCGCGCGGACGATTTCGGCGATGAAGGATGCCGTATAGAAAGACAGCGCCAGAAACAGCGACAGGAATTCCGGGCCGATGACGGATCCGCCGGTCAGGTTGAACTTGCCGGCAACCGGAATATCGAAGGAAATCGGCATGCCTGTCACGAAATAGGTGAGCAGAGGCAGGCCGATCAGCAGGCCAAGAACCGTCCAAAGCACGGGCAGGCGTTGGCCTGTCTCCATCTGCTTCCTGTTCGCATACCGGTAAAAGAGAATGCTGCCGATCACCGCAATGACAAAGGCAAGAAGGATGAACTGCGAGCCGCTATCGAAGACCGGCCGTGGGAAGGCGAGGCCACGATTATTGATGTACATATCCAGCGGCAGTGCCAGCGATTCCTTGGGCTGCGGCAGAACCGCAAGAACGCCGGAATACCAGAAGAAAATCACCAGCAGCGGCGGTATGTTGCGGAAAATCTCGACATAAACCATCGACAGCTTGGCGATCAGCCAGTTCTTCGACAGCCGGCCAATGCCGACCAGAAAGCCGATGATCGTCGCCGTGATAATGCCTGCAACGGCAACCAGGATGGTGTTGAGGAAACCGACGACAAGCGCGCGGCCATAGGTCGAATCGCTGGAATACGCGATCAGCGACTGGCCGACATCGAAGCCGGCACGTCCGTTGAGAAAGCTGTAACCGGAAGCAATGTTGGCACGCTTCAGGTTTTCACTTGTATTCATCGCGACCCAGTAGATGAAAGCAATCAGCAACAGCAGCGTTACGGCTTGGTAAATAAAGCCGCGAACCTTGGGATCGTTTAAAATTGAGCCGGTCGGCTTATCCTTGCCGCGCGGAGTCGTGGCGTCAATTGTCATTCAGAGCCTCTTAATCCCCTGATCACCCTGTTTCGAGCGATTCTTATTTTTGGGAAGGAAAGCGGCCGGAGCCGCTTTCCCAATTGTCGTATGGTCTTAGCGCACCGGCGGTGCGTACTGGATGCCGCCCTTGCTCCACAGCGCGTTCAGGCCGCGTTCGATCTTCAGGGGGCTGCCCGTACCGATGTTGCGGTCGAACACTTCGCCGTAGTTACCGACGGCCTTGATGATCTTCACAGCCCAATCGTTTTCGAGGCCCAGGTCGGTACCGATCTTGGTGTCCGCCTCAACGCCGAGGAAGCGCTGGATGTCCGGGTTTGTCGACTTCTTCATTTCCTCGACATTGGCCGAAGTGATGCCGAAGTCTTCCGCACCGACAAGCGCGTAGTGAACCCAGCTGACAATGTCAAACCACTGGTCGTCGCCCTGGCGGACGGCCGGTCCAAGCGGCTCCTTGGAAATGATTTCCGGCAGGATGATGTGATCGTCCGGCGCAGCCAGCGTCAGACGCAGCGAGTAAAGGCCCGACTGGTCGGTCGTGTAGACGTCGCAACGCCCGGCGTCATAGGCAGCGTTCACTTCTTCGAGCTTTTCGAAGACGACCGGGTTGTACTGCAGGTTGTTGGCCTTGAAATAGTCGGCGAGGTTCAGCTCGGTCGTCGTGCCGGTCTGGACGCAAACGGCAGCGCCGGACAGTTCAAGCGCCGACTTCACGTTCAGCGACTTGCGCACCATGAAACCCTGGCCGTCATAATAGTTGACGGCACGGAAGTTGAAGCCGAGTGCTGTATCGCGGTTGATCGTCCAGGTGGTGTTGCGGGCCAACACGTCCACTTCGCCGGACTGCAGAGCCGGGAAACGGTCCTTGGCAGATGTCGGGGTGTATTTGACCTTGGTCGCGTCGCCGAAGATGGCCGCGGCAATTGCCTTGCAATAATCGACGTCGAAGCCGCTCCAGTTACCAGATGCGTCCGGGGAGGCAAAGCCTGTCAGGCCGGTGTTGACGCCGCATTGAAGGAAACCCTTCGCCTTTACGTCGCTGAGCGTCGTTGCCGATGCAGCCTGAGCGCCAATCCCCATGACGGCAGCGCCGATGAGCGCTGTCAGAATTCTTTTTGCCATTTTTAGAACCTTTTTCTGTTGTCTTTGTTCTTGTCCCGCACAGCTGCACTTGGATGCAGCTACGGCCCCCGCCACCCTCCTGGCGCGAGTACCGTCTATCTCATGCTCAAAACAGCGCAGGGTCAAGACACGTTGCCGATTTTCCGGGCTGGGCTACCAAAATCGTTGATTGCGCCGCATGTTTAGGCAGTTTTGGACGCTTTGGTGCACTTTTTTGTTCAAAAATTCGCCAGAACCTGAGTTTTCCACCCTTGTGCCGGAGTGCCGCAGAGGAAGTCCCTTGACCCCCCGGTTCCGTGGGCGGAAAAGTGTTCGGACATGCAATTTCACAAGCGGACGTTACCCCATGACTGAAAAGAATGATTTCCTCGCCGGCGCCGGCGTGAACACCCGGCTGTCGCATATCGGCAACTCGCCCTCCGACTTCCATGGTTTCGTCAATCCGCCTGTGGTGCATGCATCTACGGTATTGTTTCCAAATGCAAAAGCCATGGAAACAAAGTCACAGAAATACACTTACGGGACGCGCGGAACGCCCACCACCGATGCTTTGTGCGAAGCGATCGATGCGCTGGAAGGTTCGACAGGCACGGTCCTCGTGCCGTCGGGGCTGGCCGCCGTCACAGTGCCGTTCCTGGCCTTCCTGTCGGCCGGCGATCATGCGCTGATCGTCGATTCGGTCTATTTTCCGACCCGGCATTTCTGTGACACGATGTTGAAAAGGCTTGGCGTCACTGTCGAGTACTACGACCCGATGGTCGGCGCCGGCATCGAAAGCCTGATCAAGCCGAACACCAAGCTCGTTCACACAGAAGCACCGGGCTCCAACACGTTTGAGATGCAGGATATCCGCGCGATTTCCGCCGTCGCGCATCGCCAGGGCTGCGTGGTGACGATGGACAATACCTGGGCAACGCCACTCTATTTCAAACCACTGGATCACGGCGTCGACATATCGATTCACGCGGCGACCAAATATCCGTCCGGTCATTCCGATATTCTGATGGGCACCGTCTCTGCCAATGCGGCCCATTGGGAGCAACTGCTGGACGCGCATGGTGCTCTTGGCCTCTGTGGGGCACCCGATGACAGCTACCAGATTTTGCGTGGCCTTCGAACGATGGGCATTCGTCTTGAGCGCCATCAGGAAAGCACGCTCAACATCGCCCGGTGGCTGGAAGAACGTGACGATGTTGCCCGTGTCCTACATCCGGCCTTGCCGAGCTTTCCCGGCCATGCCTTGTGGAAGCGGGATTTTACCGGATCGAGCGGCATCTTCTCGTTTGTCCTCAAAGCCGGTAGCCCGGAGCAGTTCAAGCCCAAGGCGCATGCCTTCCTCGATGGGCTGTCGATTTTCGGCCTCGGCTGGTCCTGGGGTGGTTTTGAAAGCCTGGCCATCCATGTCGGTCTTTCCGACCGCAAGATCTGCAAGGCACCGAGCGAAGGTCCGGTCATCCGGCTGCAGATCGGGCTTGAGGATGTTGTCGACCTGCGCAAGGATATCGAGGCTGGTTTAGCGGCGGCAAAGGCCGTCTGATCGTCAGTCGTTCGGCTCGTATCCATAGAGCCAGTCGAAATCGGCGGCCAGGCTTTCCGGCCGCCGCAGCGATAGGACCAGATCACGTCCGAGCCGCACCGGGCCGCGGGCGTGATAGGCAAAACGATTGAGGGCACCGCGGGAGCGGACGCGCGCGACCCGGCTTTTGCGGTGATCGGCAAAGGCGGTAAGCGGCTTTCCACCGGCCACGAAGGATGCAAGCTCGAACGCATCCTCGATCGCCATCGCGGCCCCCTGGGCGGCAAACGGCATCATCGCATGGGCGGCGTCGCCGATCAGAACGATATCGTCGCCCTGATTCCAGGCGCCGTCAATCACTTCGTAGAGTGGCCAGATCGTCGGCTCAATCACGTGCCGCAGCATCTCGACAATCTGAGGGTGCCATCCGGAAAAGGCTTCGAACAGTCGCTGCCGGTTTTCCTGCTTGGGCAGGGTGTTGTCCCATGGTTTTCCGGGATCGGCGCCGCTCGTAACAGCCACCACGTTGAAACTGCGCGCGCGCTGCAGGGGGTAGACGACAAAGTGCGAGCCGCTGCCAAGAAAGGCGGTGACTTTGGTTGTCTCGAAGAACGCCGGAGCCTCAGCCTCACCGAGCGTGAAGCGCCAGGCGATATTGCCGGAAAAAGCCGCCTTTCCAGCACCTTCGATCCGCTTTCTGAGTTTTGACCAGACGCCATCGGCTCCAACCACGAGGCGCGGTTCGCTGCCCATCATCCCTGCAATACCGTGTTGCGCGGTATCATCGATCTCCGTGCTGAGATGAAGGCGGCACAGCGGATTGGCGCTGACGGCATCAAGCAGCGTCTTCTGGAGGTCCGCTCTGTGGAGAACACCATAAGGTGATTTCCAACGATTGCGCGCGAATTCGCCGGATGGGACGGATGCGATCGTTTTCAGCGATACTCCGCTGACGAGAGTGATCGCCTGCGGTTCGCTCCATACGTTTTCCAGTTGCGGGAGAAGTCCGAGCTTCGTCAGGATACGTGTTGCATTTGGGGATAGCTGCAATCCGGCGCCGGTCTCGCTGAGCACGGTCGTCCGCTCGAAAATCTCAGTTTGGATACCCTTGCGGGCAAAACTGAGGGCCGCCGTCAGGCCGGCTATGCCGGCGCCGGCGATCGCAACGGGCTGGTGCCTGTTCATGTCCGGAGCGTTTGCCGCTCAGGCCGCCTTTGCATTGAACGTGCAGCCGTCCGGGACCGTCTGATCCGCATGGAGCTTGGCGTTGTACCGGTACAGCGTCGAGCAGTAGGAACAGACTTTTTCGTTGTCGTCGCCCATGTCAATATAGATGTGCGGATGATCGAAGGGCACCGAGGCACCCGTGCACATGAATTCCTTGACGCCGACCTCGATGACCGCGTGGCCGCCATCGTTTTGAAAGTGGGGAATACCGTGCCCGGCCATGTCATGCTCCGTCGTGTAGAAGAATAGTCGAATTTGGCCGCACCATAGAAAGCTTTGCGTCAAAAGTGTAGCGGCAAAGATGCCGCGCCTGTGGGTTTTTTGGCGTGCCGGGGTTTTCCCGGCGCTGCCGCTGTCATAGGTTCGCTCAAAACAGGACGCATGCCATGGATCTGAACCCGCCCGCCTTTTCGACCTTCACCCATGATGGCCTGTCGATCGCCTATTTCGACGAGGGCGATCCGTCCGGTGATCCGATCTTGCTGATCCATGGGTTCGCCTCCAGCGCCAATGTGAACTGGGTCTATCCGGGTTGGCTGAAGACGCTGGGCGATGCCGGATACCGGGTGATTGCGCTCGACAATCGCGGCCATGGCGCCAGTGACAAGCCGCATGATCCGAAAGTCTATCACCCGCCGGCGATGGCCGGTGATGCCGTGGCATTGCTCGATCACCTCGGTATCGCCGAGGCGCATGTGATGGGCTACTCGATGGGGGCCCGCATTTCGGCGTTCCTGACGTTGGCGCACCCGAACCGGGTGCGGTCTCTCGTGCTCGGTGGACTGGGTATAGGCATGGTGACCGGCGTCGGTGATTGGGATCCGATCGCCGATGCGCTGAACGCGCCATCTCTCGATGTGGTCACCCATGAGAGGGGACGGATGTTTCGCGCCTTTGCCGACCAGACGAAAAGCGACCGCAAGGCGCTGGCCGCCTGTATCTCGACCTCGCGCGACCTGCTGTCTGTCGACGATATGGGCCGCATCGATGTGCCGGTCTTGATCGCCGTCGGGACCAAGGATGATATTGCCGGTTCCCCGCATGAACTGGCCGCCCTTATTCCGCATGCCGTGGCGCTGGATGTTCCCGGCCGCGATCACATGCTTGCCGTTGGCGACAGGGTCTTCAAGAAGGCCGCGCTTGAGTTTTGGGCCAAGGTCGGGCAAGCGTAACGCCTGATAAGCGTTTTGAGCGTCTATTTCCGGACGGCCATTTATATCCAGTGCTATTTGGCCTATATCTGATGGACAGACGGACTACGAAGGAGAGTGGCGATGGTCGCCAGGACTGACATACGCCCGACCGAAACCGTGAAGATCATGGATCCGATCTGGGATAGTCTGCAGGAGGAAGCGCGGATCGCTGCCCAGCAGGATCCCTTGCTTGCGGCTTTCCTCTATTCCACCATCATCAATCAGCGCTCCCTTGAAGACAGCGTCATCTACCGGATCTGCGAGCGGCTCGATCATCCGGATCTTCAAGCCAATCTCCTGCGCCAGACCTTTTCCGAAATGCTCGAGGACTGGCCGGAGTGGGGCAGCATCCTGCGGGTCGACATCCAGGCCGTTTACGACCGTGATCCGGCCTGCACGCGTTTTCTCGAGGCAATCCTTTATTTCAAGGGGTTCCACGCCATCCAGACCCACCGCCTGGCGCACTGGCTGATGAATCGCGGACGCCGCGATTTCGCACTCTATCTTCAGAGCCGTTCTTCCTCCGTTTTCCAAACGGACATCAACCCGGCGGCGCGTATCGGCAAGGGCATCTTCCTTGATCATGCGACCGGCCTTGTCGTTGGCGAAACCGCTGTTATCGGCGACAACGTTTCCATTCTGCATGGCGTGACGCTCGGCGGCACCGGCAAGGAGGGTAGCGACCGTCACCCGAAGATCGGCAACGGCGTGTTAATCGGCGCCGGCGCAAAAATTCTCGGCAATATCCACATCGGAAATTGCTCCAGGGTGGCCGCAGGCTCCGTCGTGCTCAAGGAGGTTCCCTCCAAGACCACCGTCGCCGGGGTTCCGGCCCGTGTTGTCGGCGAGGCCGGCTGCTCGGAACCGTCCCGCTCAATGGATCAGCTGCTGGTTTCCTTCGAGATCTGAACCGGTGATTTGCCGCTTGGCGACCAGCCAGGGGGTTTACACCGATTGAGCCGCTGTGCGAGAAGCGGCGTAAATCAACCGTCATGGAGAAAAGACTTGAAGCCCGAAGAAATCAAAAAGCTGGAAGCCTATTTCAAGCGTACTTTCAACCAGGCAATGGTCATCAAGGCGCGGCCGAAAAAGGACGAATCCGCCGAGGTTTATCTGGGCGACGAGTTTCTGGGCGTGATCTTCCGTGACGAGGAAGATGGCGAGCTGTCCTACAGCTTTTCGATGGCGATCCTCGATATTGATCTCTGATCGCTCTTTCTGGTTGTGTGACTGAATTTGACCCGGCCCTGACCTTCAGGCCGGGTTTTTTGTTAAAATCATACTTTTTAATTATTTTTTCGCGAAAAACGGCCCGATTCCACGATTTTTCATCAAGCTGTTGCAATGAAAGGGTTTTATTGCATTGCACGTATACATTGACTTTATTGTGCAGTGCACATAAAATATTGCTATTGCGAGCGTCACAAAAGGAGCAGCCTGATGTTCAATTTCGAAGATGCGAATAAGAAAAGCAAAGAGAACATGGATACGTTGAAGAGCTATGCGTCGTTGACGAAGGCTTTTCAGGCGATCGCCACCGAAGCCGCCGACTATTCCAAGAAGGCCTTTGAAGACAGCGTTGCTCACATCGAGAAGATCAGCACCGTCAAGAGCGTCGAAGCCGCTTTCGAGCTGCAGACCAGCTACGTGAAGACCGCTTACGAAGGCTATGTCGCCGAAGCCACCAAGATCGGCGAAATGTATGCCGATCTCGCCAAGGACACCTACAAGCCTTACGAAGCGCCGGTTGCCAAGGCAACGGCCGCTGTGAAGGCCGCCGTCGCCGCTTAAGGCCACGAGCACGCATGTCCATCCCTGAAAAACCGGCTGCGCATCCCGCAGCCGGTTTTTTGTTGTCTATGCGCGACATTGGCGATAGGCGGCTTGAAGAAAGTTGGTCAATCTTGTGCCTCACGACGCAAATATGATTGCAGTGCAGACGAACAGCCTTAAAATCTAAAAAAGAACCACTAGATTAAGTGTCACGAACAGGTCGCAAATTTCTCCCAAGCATTTGCGGCTGGACAAGGGAATGAAGTAGAATGATCGCCATGCCGGTCCGGATGCAAAACGACAGCGACGGGGATGGGGGCAACGCCAACCGTGGCACGTCCGTTATCACTCGGACACAGCCGAAGACCAAGAAGCCGAGCCTTTATCGCGTCCTGCTTCTGAACGACGACTATACGCCTATGGAATTCGTGATCCATATTCTGGAGCGTTTTTTCCAGAAGGATCGCGAAGCGGCAACTCTGATCATGCTGCATGTTCACAATCACGGCGTGGGTGAATGCGGTGTTTTCACCTACGAAGTTGCCGAAACCAAAGTGACGCAGGTGATGGATTTTGCCCGCGAGCATCAGCATCCGCTGCAATGCGTCATGGAAAAGAAATGAGGAACTGACGTGCCAACATTTTCAACAAGCCTTGAAAAAGCCCTGCACCAGGCTCTGACGCTGGCCAATGAGCGCCATCACGAATATGCGACCCTGGAGCACCTCCTGTTGGCATTGATCGACGATGCTGATGCGGCGGCTGTCATGGGCGCTTGCAACGTCAATCTCGACGCGCTGCGCAAGACCGTCTCCGACTATGTCGATAATGAACTTGGCAACCTGGTCACCGGTTACGATGAGGATTCCAAGCCGACGGCAGGTTTCCAGCGCGTCATTCAGCGCGCAGTCATCCATGTCCAGTCGTCCGGTCGCGAGGAAGTGACCGGCGCCAACGTGCTTGTCGCGATCTTTGCCGAACGCGAGAGCCATGCGGCCTATTTCCTGCAGGAACAGGAGATGACGCGCTACGATGCTGTCAACTTCATCTCCCACGGTATCGGCAAGCGTCCTGGCGCGTCCGAGGCGCGCCCCCCGAGGGGCGCCGATGAGCCGGAATCCGAACAGAAGGCATCGCGCGAGCAGGACGAAAGCAGCCCGAAGAAGCAGCAGGATGCGCTGACGGCCTATTGCGTCAATCTCAACGAGAAGGCCAAGGTCGGCAAGATCGATCCGCTGATCGGCCGCCATGCCGAGGTCAACCGGACGATCCAGATACTCTGCCGCCGCTCCAAGAACAACCCGCTTTACGTGGGCGACCCCGGCGTCGGCAAGACGGCGATCGCCGAAGGCCTGGCCAAGCGCATCGTCGAGAAGAAGGTTCCCGAAGCGTTGCAGGACGCGACGATCTTCTCGCTCGACATGGGCACGCTGCTCGCTGGAACGCGTTACCGTGGTGATTTCGAAGAGCGTCTGAAGCAGGTGGTCAAGGAACTCGAAGAGTATCCGGGTGCCGTGCTGTTCATCGACGAGATCCACACCGTCATCGGTGCCGGTGCGACGTCCGGCGGCGCCATGGATGCGTCCAACCTGTTGAAGCCGGCTTTGTCCTCGGGGGCGATCCGCTGCATCGGTTCGACCACCTACAAGGAGTACCGCCAGTTCTTCGAAAAGGACCGTGCGCTCGTGCGCCGGTTCCAGAAGATCGACGTCAGCGAACCGACCATCGACGATGCCATCGAGATCATGAAGGGCCTGAAACCCTATTTCGAGAACTATCACAAGCTGAAATACTCGAACGAGGCGATCAAGTCGGCTGTCGAGCTGTCTGCCCGCTACATCAACGACCGCAAGTTGCCGGACAAGGCGATCGACGTGATCGACGAGACCGGTGCGGCCCAGATGCTGCTGCCCGTCAGCAAGCGGCGCAAGCTGATCACCGAAAAGGAAATCGAAGCGACGATCGCAACGATGGCCCGCATTCCGCCGAAATCCGTTTCCAAGGATGACGAGGCCGTTCTCGCCAATCTGGAAAAGGAATTGCGCTCTGTCGTCTACGGTCAGGACCTGGCAATCGAGGCGCTTGCGTCGGCGATCAAGCTAGCCCGTGCCGGCTTGCGCGAACCCAACAAGCCGATCGGCTCCTACGTCTTTTCGGGCCCGACCGGTGTCGGCAAGACGGAAGTTGCCAAGCAACTGGCGGCGTCGCTCGGCGTCGAACTGATCCGCTTCGACATGTCGGAATATATGGAGCGCCATACCGTCTCGCGTCTGCTCGGGGCACCTCCCGGCTATGTCGGCTTCGATCAGGGCGGCCTGTTGACCGATGGCATCGATCAGCATCCGCATTCTGTGCTGCTGCTCGACGAAATCGAAAAGGCGCATCCGGACCTGTTCAACATCCTGTTGCAGGTCATGGATCACGGCTCACTGACCGACCATAACGGCAAGAAGATCGACTTCCGCAACGTCATCCTGATCATGACGACCAATGCGGGTGCGTCGGAGATGGCAAAGGCTGCCTTCGGCTTTGGCTCTGCCAAGCGCGAAGGTGACGATGTGGAGGCGCTGAACCGGCTGTTCACGCCGGAATTCCGCAACCGTCTTGATGCGGTCATTCCGTTCGCTTCGCTGCCGACGCCGGTCATCCACCAGGTGGTGCAGAAGTTCGTCATGCAGCTGGAAACCCAGCTGGCCGAACGCAACGTCACCTTCGACCTGCAGCCGGAAGCCATCGCTTGGCTGTCCGACAAGGGCTATGATGAAAAGATGGGTGCGCGGCCGCTGGCACGTGTCATCCAGGAACACATCAAGAAGCCGCTGGCGGACGAAATCCTCTTCGGCAAGCTGAAGAAGGGTGGCGTCGTCAAGGTGACCGTCGGGACCAAACCGGATGGCGCCAAGGGCCTGTTGCTCGACTACGTGCCGGAGACGGCGCGGATCAAGCCGAAGGCGGAGGTGGTGACGCCCGTAAAAAAGGCGTCTAAGGCAGCCAAGCCGAAGGAACTGGAAAGCGTCGGCGCTGAGCCTGACGCGCCCGCCAAGCCGAAGAAGGCAGCCAAGGCAACCAAGGCTGACGAACCGGTCAGTGCCAAGGCGGCCGAGCCGCCCCGCAAGGGCAGCACGGTGCCGAAGGTGCCGCGCAAGAAATGACGCATCCCCAATAGAGACACGGTGCCGGACTTGATTGTCCGGCACCGTTTTTTTGTGGCAATGAACAGACGGATGTTTTGATGGACGATGGCCAGACGACCGGCTCGGGGCGGACATGGTTCGTGGCGGGCATGCGGGGAATTTTCAGCCTGCCGGCAATCATCCTGATGCTGTCGTTTGTCGGCTTTTGCGCCTTTACCGCCCAGGCCGGTATCCCTGTCGAGCAGGTCGTGTTCATGACGGGCGTCGTCTGGGCCTTGCCGGCCAAGGTCATCCTTGTCAGCTCGATCCTTGGCGGTGCCAATTTGCTCACCGCCTTTGTCGCGGTGACGCTGTCGTCCATCCGGCTGATGCCGATGGTCGCAGCGCTCGTCCCTGAAATTCGCACCGAAAAAACGCCCACTTGGCTGCTGCTGGTCCTCTCGCATTTTGTCGCGATCACGGCTTGGGTGTTTGCCATGGAAAAGGTGCAGGCGGTGCCGCGCGAACATCGCGTCACGTTTTTCGCCGGTTTCGGTATCACGCTTGTTCTGGTCAATATGCTTCTGGTGGCCACCGTTTACCAGTTCGTTGCAGAGTTTCCGCCGATTGTCGCAGGCTGCTTGTTTTTCCTGACGCCGGTCTATTTCCTGGTGTCGATCTGGAGCTCCGCGCGTCATCCGGTCATCTATGTAGCAATGATCGTCGGTCTCGTTGCGGGACCGTTCTTCTCCTGGCTTGCGCCGGAATTCGATATTCTGCTGGCCGGTGTCGGTGGTGGAACATTGGCTTGGCTGGCAGAACGCAACTGGCGCAAGCGCGGGGAGGTTCGGGCATGACTGTGCTTGAAGGCTGGTGGGCCTATGTCTTCATTGCTATTGCCGGATGGCTCGCAACGGATATCTGGCGCTGGCTCGGCGTTCTCGCCGGTAATCGTCTGCGCGAGGATTCCGAAGTCCTCAATTGGGTGAGGGCGGTTGCAACAGCCTTGGTGGCAGCTGTCATCGCCAAGCTGATCCTCTACCCGACCGGCATTCTCGAGCAGTCGCCACTCTGGCTGCGGTTGGGATCGATCGCGACTGGTGCGGCCGCCTTCTTCATCAGCCGCCAGAAACCGGCCGTCGGCATCGCCACGGCGATTGGTGTGCTGGCGATTGGTTTGTGGGCATTGGGATTTTGAAGGTATCAACCGGGACGCTTATCCAATTTTTAAGCGGGGCTGGATAAATTACCGCGCGTTGAGGGCACCGCGATGATTTTTCTTCCTGTCGAGCGTTTCATTCTGATCGTACTGGCGACACTGTTTTCTCTGGATTGCGTGCTGGTTCTTTTCAAAGGTGTTGAAATTGATTTCGCTGGCTATGCGAGCCTTGCCTCCATAGGTCTGGCGATGATTGCGCTGGGGCAGTTTTATAGGGTTGTTCGGCCAGACTTTCGCGTTTCAACGACTATAACGGCAACGGGTCTGTTCATCCTCTTTACTCTTTGCGGCTCCATTTTCAATTACATGCTGCTGCCCATCCACTTCGCCACCATCGATGGTGTGCTTGTCCAAATCGATTCAGCCATGGGCTTCTCTTGGCTTCAAACCATGATTTGGCTGTCGGGATATCCATTTCTGGTGGCTCTGTTGAACATCGTTTACAGCAGTTCACTGCCCCAGATGATCGTCGTCATTCTTATTCTCGGGTTTAGCGGCAGGACGCATTCGTTGTACCGGTTCTTGTTGACGGGCATGATCGGAGTGTTAATCGCTATGATTTTCTGGTTCTTCTTCCCGTCGTTCGGCACGGCAGCTTTGTATCCATTGCCTCCATTGGTGCGCGATGCCATGGCGCTTGCCGTGGGGCCAGAATATGGCGCGCAATTAAACCGTCTTGCTCTCCAGGGCGCAGTTTATTTAACACCCAAAGATGTCCTCGGCCTCATCGCTTTTCCGTCGTTCCATACCGTAATGGCGTGTATGTCAGTCTATTTTCTGAGACATTCGAGAGGCCTCTTTTGGGCAAGCATGGCCCTCAATTTGATTATGTTGCCGGCCATTGTTGTCCAGGGCGGGCATCATTTGACGGATGTGCTGGGTGGTTTCGCAACGTTTTGCCTGGCGTGTTGGTTGGCCGGTATCGTGGTGCGTGAAGCGGACCAGAAACAAACCGTCCTTGCCGCTTCCACTTAAAGTGCTTCTCTAATCTTTTCGGCATTCGCGGCGAGCACCGCTCCATCTTCCATCTTGCCGGAATGCGGCCGCAGCGGCACGCCTTCGCGGCGGGGGATGATGTGGAAATGCAGATGGAAGACTGATTGTCCCGCTGGCGCTTCATTGAACTGCATGATCGTCACACCGTCGGCTTCAAACGCGTCCTGTGCCGCAATTGCCACTTTCTGGACGGTCGCGATCAGGGCACCAAGCGTTGCCGGGTCGGCATCGAGAATATTGCGAGAGGCGGCCTTCGGAACGACCAGGACATGGCCTTGCGCCTGCGGCATCACATCCATGAAGGCAAGGACACTGTCGTCTTCGTAGACCTTGTGGGCGGGAATTTCGCCGCGCAGGATCTTGGCAAAGATGTTGTTGTTGTCATAGACGGCGCTGGTCATCTGGATCTCTCCTCAGAATCCTGTTCAATCGTCGGTCTCTTGCCGCTCGCCTTTGCGGAACGGGCTTTGCTCGGCCAGGATATCGCTCATCTGCTCGACCTCCTGCCGTTCGCGTTCGAGATAATCGGCAACGGCGCGTTTCAACCCCGGATGGGCGATGAAATGTGCCGAATGGGTGGTCGCAGGCAAGTATCCGCGCGCCAGCTTGTGTTCGCCCTGAGCCCCGGCTTCGACGCGCTTCAATCCCTTGGCGATCGCGAAATCGATGGCCTGATGGTAGCAGACCTCGAAATGCAGGAAGGGGTGGTCTTCGACCGCGCCCCAGTGACGGCCATAAAGCGCATCGCTGCCGATGAAATTGATGGCCCCGGCGATGTATTTTCCGTTGCGCTTGGCCATGACCAGCAGGATGTCATCGGCCATGCGTTCGCCGATCAGCGAATAGAATTTGCGCGTCAGATAGGGGCGGCCCCATTTGCGGCTGCCGGTGTCCATGTAGAAGGAGAAGAACTGGTCCCAGATGCTTTCGGTCAGGTCCCTGCCGGTCAGCCAATCGATGCTGATACCGCCTTCGAGTGCGGCACGGCGCTCCTTCTTCAACGCCTTGCGTTTGCGCGACGCCAGCGTTTCGAGAAAGTCATTGTGCGACGCGTAGCCGTCGTTGAGGAAATGGAACTGCTGGTCGGTCCGATGCAGGAAACCGGCTTGTTCGAAGGTCGGAACCTCCTCGTCCGGCAGGAATGTCACATGCGCTGACGAGACCTGGTGACGGCGGGTAAGTTCCTGGAGACCGGCGGCAAGCGAACTGCGAACGACACCGGCATCGGCCGTCATGGCGGTCAGTAGCCGTGGCCCGGTTGCCGGTGTGAAGGGAACCGAGCATTGCAGTTTCGGATAATAGCGCCCACCCGCCCGTTCTAGAGCGTCGGCCCAGCCGTGATCGAAGACGTATTCGCCTTGGCTGTGATTTTTCAGATAGCAGATCAGCCCGCCCGCCAGGCCGCCATGGCCGTCTTCCATCAGCAGATGCTGGCCGAGCCAGCCGGTATCGGCAGTCGCCGAGCCGGATTCTTCCAGAGATGACAGATAGGCATGCGAAATGAACGGATTGTAGAGGCCGCCGGGTTGCCCCTTGGCGGCGCCTGACAATCCGTCCCAGCTGTCCTTCGAAATATCCTGAAAGGATGTCTCGACGCGGATTTTGACGTCACCGGTCATTCTTTAAGCGATAAGCCTTTCCTTGGGATCGAAACCCTCGAATGTCATCTGATCGGCGTGAGCATAGGTGTGATCGACGCCGGCCTGATCGCGCACGGTCCAGGTCAGGATCGGCCGGCCGAGCGAACGTTCCTTGGTGATGAACGAGTTTGGCAAATCCCCATAGAAATAGGAAATGAAATCAAGCCCGAGCTGCATCGCTTCTTCGTGAACGAGGAACTGCTCCGGCTGGTTGCCGCCGGCCGTCAGACCGATCGGGTAGGGCGGGTCCTGGGCTTTGAGATCTTTCAGCAGCCAATGGTCAAAACTCATCAGGGCAACCGGGCCGTCATAGTTTTCCAGCGCCTCCAGCACCGCGTCGGCAAAGCCCTCGTCGTCGCCCTTGCGGCCTTTCAGTTCGAGCACGATCGGCACCCGGCCCTTGACCAGCCTCAAAAGCTGTCCGAGGGTCGGGATCTTGTCGGCGGTGCCGCCGATGGCGATAAGACCCAGTTCGCCAGCGGTCTTTTCGCGGATGTCGCCCTTGATGCCGCAAAGCCGCTGCATGTCGTCATCGTGAAAAACCACCGGCACGCTGTCGGCGGTGTATTGCAGGTCGCATTCGATGGCGAAGCCGTTTTCCGCCGCCCGGGAAAACGCCGAAAGCGTATTTTCCCAGATGGCATGGTTCATGTCGTGATAGCCGCGATGAGCGACCGGTTGCGCCGTCAGCCAGGACAGATATTTCATGGATATCGTTCCGCTCAGGCGATTTCGATCACGGCGTCGATTTCGACGGCGGCATTGAAGGGCAGGGCGGCCATGCCGACAGCGGCGCGCGCATGAATGCCGGCATCGCCGAGGACCTTGGCGATCAGGTTGGAGGCACCGTTCATGACCAGATGCTGCTCGATGAAGGTCGGCTTGGAGGCGATGAAGCCGTTGAGCTTGACGATGCGGCGAATGCGGGAAAGGTCACCGCCCAAAGCTGCCTTGGCCTGGGCAAGAATATTGATGGCGCAGAGTTCGGCAGCACGCTGGCCGGTGGCGACATCGATGCCGTCGCCGAGATGGCCGGTGACCGCCACCTTGCCGTTTTCCATCGGGAGCTGGCCGGAGATATAAAGGTGCGATCCGCTGATGACGAAGGGAACATAATTGGCGGCGGGCGCTGCAGCCTGTGGCAATGTGATTCCCAGTTCCGTGATGCGTGCTTCAATATCTGCAGACATGGATAACTCCGGTCATTGTTGTGTTTTGTCGTCAAATGCTGCATGCACAGCATGTTTCATGAAGTGGTAAAATACCGCATCTCGAACAGTGATGCCTCGCTTTTGCCCGATGTGTTCTTATAGCATCATCAGCGAATCCAACAGGAGGAAACGGATGTTTCGTTCAGGCTTTGCCTCTGTCATTCTGGCATGGGCGTGTTTATCGGGTGTGACGGTTGGCGGGGCTTCCGCGGTGTCAGCCAACATCCTGGTGCCTCACCGCGCGGTCTATGATCTGGAATTGAAGGACGCATCGGAGCGCTCTGGAATTTCCGGTATGTATGGGCGGATGGTCTATGAATTCAATGGCTCGGCCTGCGAAGGCTATACCGTCAGTTTCCGGTTCGTCACCAAGGTCGATACGGGCGACGAGGTCAAGCTGACCGACCAGCAGACGACGACCTACGAGGACCTGAAGAACGGAAATTTCCGCTTTTTGACCCGTTCCTTTACCGACGAGAAACTCGACAAGGAAGTCCGCGGTTCTGCCCATGAAGCGAAAAAGGGCTTGACCGTCGATCTGACCTCGCCGGACAAGCGCAAGGTCGATCTCGCGCAAGGCTTGTTTCCGACCGAACACATGCTGGATGTCATCGAGCGGGCAAAGAAGGGCGAGACACTGTTTGAATCGCGCATCTTCGACGGCTCGGATGCAGGCGACAAGACGCTGATCACCACCACCATGATCGGCAAGCCGCAGAAAGCTGCTGCCGGCGGCGCCGACGCCGACAAGGCGGCCGTCTTGGCGGCAAAACCGTATTGGCCGGTGACCATCTCCTATTTCAACGACAATGCGACCGGTGACGCTTTGCCGATCTACCGCATGGAGTTCAAGCTCTATGAAAACGGCATCACCCGCGACCTGACGATGGACTACGGCGATTTCGTCCTGACCGGCAAGCTTGCTGATCTGGAAGTCTTCAAGCAGGAAAAGTGCAAATAGGTCTGAGCGACCTGCCTGCCGCTATTTTCTGTGTTCGCCCTTGATTTATCGGCTGGCAGGGGGTAAGGGCAGCGCATTCCACACGTAAGGTTTGGGACCGTCCGGGAGAAATCCGGACAGTTCCACCCGGTGGTGCTCTCGAAGAGAGTGCTGTTTGCCTTGCGGAGGTTCAACCGGAAAAGGAGAAAAAGGCATGGCATTGCCCGATTTTAGCATGCGTCAGCTTCTGGAAGCTGGCGTTCACTTCGGTCACCAGACTCACCGCTGGAACCCGAAAATGAAGCCGTACATCTTCGGCGATCGTTCGAACGTTCACATCATCGACCTCGCGCAGACCGTTCCGTTGCTGTCGCGCGCCCTGCAGGTTGTCAGCGACACCGTTGCCAAGGGCGGCCGCGTTCTGTTCGTCGGCACCAAGCGCCAGGCATCCGAGATCATCGCTGACGCTGCCAAGCGTTCGGCCCAGTACTACGTCAACGCCCGCTGGCTCGGCGGCATGATGACCAACTGGAAGACGATTTCGAACTCGATCCAGCGCCTGCGCAAGCTCGACGAAATCCTGAACTCGGAAGCGTCCGGCTTCACCAAGAAGGAACGTCTCAACCTCGAGCGCGAACGCGAAAAGCTGAACCGCGCACTCGGCGGTATCCGCGATATGGGCGGCGTTCCGGACCTGATGTTCATCATCGATACCAACAAGGAATCGATTGCCATCGACGAAGCAAAGCGTCTCGGCATCCCGGTTGTTGCAATTATCGATTCGAACTGCGATCCGGACCGTATCGACTTCCCGATCCCCGGCAACGACGATGCTTCGCGTGCGATCTCGCTCTATTGCGATCTGATCTCCCGTGCAGCGCTTGACGGCATTGCCCGTCAGCAGAGCTCGTCGGGCCGCGACCTCGGCGCCTCCTCCGATCTGCCGCTTGAGCCGGCTCTCGAAGAAGTCGCTGAAGCCTGATAAGGCGGGGCGGCGGTTCATCCCGCCGTTCCTTTAGACAAGATCAGGATAAGGCCGTTTACGACTGAAAAAGTGAACGGCCTTGTTCTTTTGCATCGGACCTGCCCATCGAGCGCCGGTCGCTACGATGCCAATCGTCGGGATGATCCTTTCATCACGATGTCACATTCAGGGGTCATGCCCTGCCACATCCTCCTGGTATCGCGCCGGCTTTCTGGCAGCGCGCCAGCCGAACAAACGAAGAGGCAAAAAAGATGAGCACTATTACTGCAGCAATGGTGAAGGAACTGCGCGAAAAGACCGGCGCAGGCATGATGGATTGTAAGAAGGCACTCGGCGAAACCAATGGCGACATGGAAGCCGCGATCGACTGGCTGCGTGCCAAGGGCATCGCCAAGGCCGACAAGAAGTCTGGCCGTGCAGCTGCCGAAGGCTTGATCGGTATCGCCAGCAGTGGCACCAAGGCTGTTGTTATCGAGCTGAACTCCGAAACCGACTTCGTTGCCCGCAACGATGCCTTCCAGGACCTCGTTCGTGGCGTCGCAGCCGTTGCTGTCGGCACTGACGGTTCTGTCGAAACCATCAGCGCAACGACCTATCCGGCAACCGGCAAGTCGGTCGCTGAAAGCATCACCGACGCGATCGCAACCATCGGCGAGAACATGGCTCTGCGCCGTTCGGCGCTGCTGTCGGTCGAAGAGGGTGTTGTTGCCACTTATATCCACAATTCCGTTGCTGACGGCCTCGGCAAGCTCGGCGTTCTCGTCGCGCTGAAGTCGACCGGCGACAAGGATGCCCTGAACGCCATCGGCCGCCAGGTTGCCATGCATATTGCTGCGACCAACCCGCTGGCCATCCGCTCGACGGAAGTCGATGCAGCCGTCGCCGAGCGCGAGCGCAACATCTTCATCGAACAGGCCCGCGAATCCGGCAAGCCGGATGCGATCATCGAAAAGATGGTTGATGGCCGCATGCGCAAATTCTTCGAAGAAGTCGCCCTTCTGTCGCAGGCTTTCGTCATGAACCCTGACCTGACCGTTGAAGCTGCCGTCAAGGAAGCTGAAAAGACCGTCGGCGCACCGATCGAAGTTGTCGGCATGGTCCGCCTGCTTCTCGGCGAAGGCGTCGAAAAGGAAGAAACCGACTTCGCAGCTGAAGTTGCCGCTGTCGCCAAGGGTTGATTTCTTCATCCTGATTGGGAAAACCGCCATCCTTGTTGGGAAACATCCGGGGCATCGCGTGACAACGCGGTGCCCTTCGTGTATCCGGCATCATCATCACATTGGCGCAGGCTCCTTCGGGGATCATCCGGATAATATCGGCCGCGCTGAGGTGAACAGACCAGTTTTATGCACCATCTCGCATGTGTGCCTTCTTGGACAGGAGTGACGATGTTGGCCGAACCTCTCTACAAACGTGTGCTGCTGAAAGCTTCAGGCGAAGCGCTTATGGGCAACCAGGGGTTCGGGATCGATGTCGCGGTCGCTGACCGGATTGCCTCCGACATTGCCGAAGCCCGCGCCATGGGCGTTGAAGTCGGCGTCGTTGTTGGCGGTGGAAACATTTTTCGCGGTGTCGCGGTGGCCTCCAAGGGCGGCGACCGGGTCACCGGCGACCATATGGGCATGCTGGCGACGATCATCAATGCACTGGCGCTGGCGACCTCTCTGCGTAAGCTCGACGTCGATACGGTCGTGCTGTCAGCCATTGCCATGCCGGAAATCTGTGAGAGTTTTTCGCAGCGCGCCACACTCTTCCACTTGTCCCTCGGCCGCGTCGTGATCTTTGCCGGCGGTACGGGCAATCCCTTCTTCACCACCGATTCGGCAGCAGCATTGCGCGCCGCCGAAATGGGCGCGGAAGCGATCTTCAAGGGCACGCAGGTCGACGGCATCTATACCGCTGATCCGAAGAAGGATCCGACGGCCACCCGCTTCGACCGCCTGACGCACAGCGAAGTCCTGCAGAAGGGCCTCGCCGTCATGGATATCGCCGCCGTCGCACTGGCGCGTGAAAACAGTATTCCGATCATCGTCTTCTCGATCCACGAGAAAGGCGGTTTTGCGGAAATCTTGACCGGCGGCGGCCGGGCGACCATCGTAACAGACAATTGAGCAGCTAAAGGGCGGTCGCAAGGCCGCCGCGATAAACGGGAGTTTGATCCATGAGTGAAGGTATTGACCTGAGTGACCTGAAGCGCCGCATGGATGGCGCTATTGCTGCGTTCAAGAGCGATATCGCATCGCTGCGCACCGGTCGGGCTTCGGCCAACGTGCTCGATCCGGTCATGGTCGAGGCATATGGTTCGCGTGTACCGCTGAACCAGGTTGCCAACATCACCGTTCCGGAATCGCGCATGCTCGGTGTTTCCATCTGGGACAAGTCGATGGTCAACGCGGTTGATCGCGCCATCCGTGAATCGAATCTCGGCCTCAATCCGATCGTTGACGGCCAGAATCTACGAATTCCGCTGCCGGAACTGAACGAGGAACGCCGCAAGTCACTGGTGAAGGTTGCTCACGACTATAGCGAAAAAGCCAAGGTCGCCGTGCGCAACGTGCGCCGAGATGGCATGGATAGTCTGAAAAAAGCCGAAAAGGATGGCGATATCGGTCAGGATGTCAGCCGAAGCCAGTCCGAAAAGGTCCAGAAAATGACAGATGAGATGATTTCCGACATCGACCGCTTGCTCGGCGATAAGGAAAAGGAAATCATGCAGGTCTAGTCTGCCTTCTTCCGAGTCTCCTGTTTTTCGGACCATCGATGTCAAACCCATTGCCAAGAAATGTTCCCACGCATGTTGCCATCATCATGGATGGCAACGGCCGTTGGGCCAATTCGCGCGGACTTCCAAGGACAATGGGCCATCGCAAGGGCGTGGAAGCCGTACGCGAGGCGGTTCGCACTGCCGGCGAAGTCGGCATCCGCTACCTGACGCTCTTTGCGTTTTCTTCGGAGAACTGGAGTAGGCCAGAAGCGGAGGTCTCCGATCTGATGGGGCTTTTGAAAGCTTTCATCCGCCGCGATCTCGCTGACCTGCACCGTGAGAACGTCCGCATACGGGTGATCGGTGACAAGACCAACCTTCGCGGCGATATCCTGCCTCTGCTTCTGGAGGCAGAGGATACGACGCGCAACAACACGGGTATCACACTGGTTATTGCCTTCAACTACGGCTCCCGCGATGAAATGACCCGCGCCATGCAGGCCCTGGCGGTTGACGTCGCCCAAGGGCGATTGACAGCCGACCAGATTACGCCGGAGCGGATTGCCAGCAAGCTCGATACCGCTGGAATTCCCGACCCGGACCTTGTCTTGCGCACCAGCGGCGAAGAGCGGCTGTCCAATTTCCTGCTGTGGCAGGCGGCCTATTCCGAATTGTTGTTTGTCCCCGAACTGTGGCCGGACTTCAACCGTGAGGTTTTCCTCGGCGCGCTGAAAACCTATGCTGGACGTGAACGCCGTTTTGGTGGCCTGTCGCAACCGACGCTCGCGGTTGGTTCCTGATGCAGACAGAATTGCGGCTGCGTATCATCTCCGGCATCGTGCTTGCCGCTATCGCTCTCGGTGCGACCTGGGCCGGGGGAACCGTTTTTGAAATCCTCTCCGTCGCCATTGCCGTGCTCGTCTATTACGAATGGTCGACCATCACCAAACTTGCCGAACGCGATTTCCAGGGCAATGCCATTGGCTGGCTGTCGCAGGCAGTCATCGCGGCACTGATCCTGTTTGATGGCGCTCACATCACATTGCTGGTTCTGACGGCGTTTGCCGCGATTGCTGCGCTGTGGGTGTTCTTCCGGGGCGGAAGCTGGTGGTTGCCTGGCGGCATCGTCTATGCTGGCCTGACGGGCATCTCGCTTTCGGCCATCCGCGGCGAGAGCGATATCGGCCTGATCGCGGTTTTCTTCGTCTTTGCCGTTGTCTGGGCGACCGACATTCTTGCCTATTTCACCGGACGGGCGATTGGCGGCCCGAAACTCGCACCACGTATTTCGCCCGGCAAGACATGGTCTGGGGCGATCGGCGGCACCGTCTTTGGGGCATTGGCCGGTGTCGCTGTGTTCATGAGCCACTTTTCGCTTGATGATGCACGCATACCGCTGCTTGCGCTTGCGCTGTCCGTCTCGAGCCAGATCGGTGACCTGTTTGAATCCTTTATCAAGCGCCGATTCGGTGTGAAGGATTCGAGCAAGCTCATTCCGGGCCATGGAGGGGTCATGGACCGTGTGGACGGACTTGTTTTTGCCTGCTTTGCCGCGCTTCTGATTGCTTTGGTGCAAGTCATGTCCACCGGTGGACAGAATGTGCCCCTGGGGGCAATCCTGCTGGCGCCGTAACGGGCGCCGCATACCTGATCGAGGACCACATGGCTTACCTGGCCGATACATTTCACCTGATTATCGGCTACATCGTGCCGTTTCTGCTCGTTCTGACGCTGCTCGTCTTCGTGCACGAGATGGGCCACTATCTGGTCGGCCGCTGGTCTGGCATTCGCATCCTTGCCTTTTCCGTCGGTTTTGGTCCGGAGTTGTTCGGCTATACCGACAAGCACGGAACACGTTGGAAGTTCTGCGCTATCCCGCTCGGCGGCTATGTGAAATTTTTCGGTGACGAGGATGCCGCCAGTGTTCCCGATTACAGCCGGCTGGAGCAATATTCGCCCGAGGATCGTGACCGTACGTTTTTGGGGGCCAAGCTTTGGAAGCGGGCTGCCACGGTCGCTGCCGGGCCTATCGCCAATTTTATCCTTGCTATCTTCATCTTTGCGGTGATTTTTTCGATCTATGGCAAACCTGTCGCAGATCCGGTTGTTGCCGAAGTCAAGGAAAACAGCGCTGCCGCTAAAGCTGGTGTTCTGCCGGGCGATCTGCTGGTGGCGATCGATGGTACGCATGTCACCACCTTCGACGATGTGCGCCGCTATGTCAGCATCCGCCCGGAAACGCCGATCACCATTCAGATCAAGCGCAAGGGCGAACTGCTTGATCTGCCGATGATACCGCAGCGCACGGAAATCACCGACCAGTTCGGCAATAAGATGGAACTTGGCATAATCGGCATCCTGACGAACCAGGAAACCGGCAATTTCCGCCTGGAGACTTTTAGTCCGATTGAAGCCGTGGGGCAGGGTGCTGTCGAGAGCTGGCACATTGTCACCGGCACGTTCAACTATCTTGCCAACCTTGTGACCGGTCGGATGAAGGCCGATCAGCTGGGCGGGCCGATCCGGGTCGCCCAGGCATCCGGACAGATGGCGACGATCGGTATCGCTGCCGTTCTGCAATTGGCAGCCGTCCTGTCGGTTTCCATTGGACTTCTCAATCTAATGCCGGTCCCCGTACTTGATGGCGGCCATCTGATGTTTTATGCGGTAGAAGCCATTCGCGGGAAACCGGTTGGACCAGGGGCGCAGGACATCGCATTCCGCATCGGTTTTGCCATGGTGTTGATGTTGATGGTTTTTGCCACATGGAACGACATCAGCTCGCTCCTCGGCTAGGGATTTGGGCCTTGCGCGGTGGTGTAGGGTCTTGTTGGGGGAGGTCGGCTCTATTGAGAATTCAATGAGTTGATTGAAAGGAATTGTTTACGATAAAGCAATTCTGTAGTGGCCGTTAGGACACGGTTTCATTTGAAGTAAACAGAAATTAACGAGCTGGCTTGCTTGTATATAAAAAGCGGTTAAAACGGCAGCCGTGACCGGAGTCGGTACGAGTTCGCTGCGGGGCATTGGGAAGAAGGTAAGATTTATGAAAGCTGGTTCAAGATTTTTGAACGCGGTGTCGG
The DNA here is from genome assembly GCF_049897905.1 of Pararhizobium sp. PWRC1-1. Taxonomy (NCBI): domain Bacteria; kingdom Pseudomonadati; phylum Pseudomonadota; class Alphaproteobacteria; order Hyphomicrobiales; family Rhizobiaceae; genus Pararhizobium; species Pararhizobium sp. PWRC1-1. The sequence continues at coordinate 110,637 of NZ_JAFCXE010000010.1, forward strand.
CGGTTGCGCTGTCTGCTAGTATGGTCGCAACGGGGACTGGCATTGTAACGCTTGCAAGTGCGTCTGTCGCTGAGGCTGCAACGATCAGCCGCGTCGAAGTGCGTGGTGCTACACGCGTCAGCCCCGAAACGGTTCGTGCAAACATCACCATCGTTCCTGGCAAGAGCTTCAGCAACGCGGATATCGATTCTTCCGTCAAGCGCCTCTATTCCACCGGCTATTTTTCCGATGTCAGCATCAATGTCGCCGGCGGTACGCTTGTCGTCACCGTGAGCGAGAACCAGCTGGTCAACCAGGTTGTTTTCAACGGTAACCGCAAGATCAAGGACGATAAGCTTCAGGCTGTTGTCCGTACGCGTTCGCTTGGTCCGTACAGCGAAGCGACAGCTGAATCCGATATTCAGGCGATCAAGGATGCCTACGCAGCCATCGGCCGCGAAGATGTGACGGTCACAACGCAGGTCGTTCCGATCGCGGAAGGCCGTGTCAATCTGGCCTTTGTGGTCAACGAAGGCGATCGCACCAAGATCACCGCAATCAATTTTGTCGGCAACAACGCCTACAGCAATGGCCGCCTCCAGGCAGTCATCTCGACGAAGGAATCGGGGATCTTCTCCTTCCTGAACCGCAAGGACGTTTACAACGCCGACAAGCTGCGCGCCGACGAAGAGTTGCTGCGCCAGTTCTATTACAATCGCGGCTATGCCGACTTCCGTGTCGTTTCGTCGGACGCAGTCCTGGATGAAGCCACCAACGAATACACGGTGACGATCACCGTCGAAGAAGGCGAGCGCTACGACTTCGGAACGGTCAATGTTGAATCGACTGTTGAAGGCGTTAATGCGGAGGAGCTGAAGGCTCTCGTACGGACGTCGGAAGGGACGATCTACAAGGCCAAGGACGTTCAGGACAGCATTTCGGCGATTTCCAAGCGGGTCGCGTCGCAAGGCTATCCGTTTGCCCGCGTGACACCGCGCGGCAATCGCGATTTTGGCAGCCGCACGATCGCTGTCGACTACCTCGTCGACCAGGGCGAGCGCGCCTATATCGAGCGCATTGAAATTCGTGGCAACACCCGCACGCGTGACTATGTCATCCGTCGCGAGTTCGACATGAGCGAAGGCGATGCGTTCAACCAGGAAATGATCACGACGGCCAAGCGCCGCCTCGACGCTCTCGGTTACTTCTCCACCGTCAATATTTCGACGCAGCCTGGTAGTGCTTCCGATCGCGTCGTCGTGATCGTCGATGTGCAGGATCAGTCGACCGGTTCGTTCGGTATCGGCGCAGGTTACTCTGCTGGCAGCGGCGGCGGCTTCCTTCTGGAAGCATCGATCGAGGAAAAGAACTTCCTCGGCCGTGGTCAGTATATCCGCCTTGCTGCAGGTCGCGGTCAGGACAGCCGTACGTATAACGTATCGTTCACCGAGCCCTATTTCCTCGGCTATCGTCTGGCTGCCGGTTTCGATATCTTCCAGAACGAAAACGACTATGACGACGACAACTATAGCTATGAAGACAGGGGCTTCAGCCTGCGCGTAACGGCGCCGATCACCGAGCGTATATCGACGACGTTCCGTTACAACCTGACGCAGATGGATTATCATGGCAATAACGCCGTGGGTGTAGGGCAGGATCTGTCGTCGCCATACATCAATGCGATCAATGGCAGCACTTGGACCCGCTCGTCGATCTCGCAGACGCTGACCTACAATTCGCTCGACGACTCGACTTTGCCACATGAGGGCATTCTCGCTTCGGCAACGCAGGAATTTGCTGGCCTTGGCGGAACATCCGATTTCTACAAGCTGACCGGTAAGGCCAAGTGGTACTACACCGTGAACGACGATGCAGACATCATCGCATCGCTCGCAGGTGGCGCCGGCCATGTGTTCAACACGGGCGGCAAGATGGAAGTCTTCGACCAGTTCCAGCTGGGCCAGAACGACATTCGCGGTTTCGAGCGTAACGGTGTCGGTCCGCGCAGCGGCAAGTATGGCGACGCCATTGGTGGAACGACATACTTCACCGCTTCTGCTGAAGCGACGTTCCCGCTGCCCTTCGTTTCACGCGACGCTGGTTTCCGCGGTGCAATCTTCGCAGATGCCGGTACATTGTATGGCAATGAAGTCGATACGACAGCCGACGACGATATCAAGGGTACAGGGAGCTCGCTTCGTGCATCCGTCGGTCTCGGTCTGATCTGGGCGTCCCCGTTTGGGCCGCTGCGCGTCGACTATGCGTTCCCGATCGCCAAGGAAGATTTCGACCGCGTACAGAACCTCAAGTTCGGTATCTCGTCGTCCTTCTGATCCTTGCAGTCCAGAACTGCCTGCCAAAACTGTTCTGGAGTGTTGGCCATGGAAAACAACTGGTTCTTCCCACCACATGACGGGATCCGCCTGAGCGATCTGGCGGATCAAATCGGTGCGGTGCTGCAGGCGCTGGAGTTCAGCGACCGGCTCGTCCGGTCGGTGGCGCCGACCTATCGCGCTGGCGAGTCCGATGTCTGTTATATGCTGCAGCGGCGCTTTCGCGATGAGTTTGAAACATCGAAAGCAGGCGCCATCATTTGCGATGATACGATCGCTGCGATCGTGCCGTCGCATATCCCCGTTCTTCTGACACGCTACCCTCACACGGCTTTCGCGCTTGCCGGCGCGATTCTGCATCCGCAGGCAGCGCGCCCCGAGCAGAACCTGTCGGGACCAGGTGGCATATCGCCTGCTGCCTTTATCGACCCAACTGCTCAGATCGAGGACAATGTCGATATCGAGGCGACGGCCGTGATCGGCGCGGGCGCCCATATCGGCTCGGGTACGCGCATTGCCGCAGGTGCCGTCATCGGCCCCGGTGTTCGTATCGGCCGTGACTGCACGATTTCGGCCGGAGCAAGCGTGATGTATTCGCTTGTCGGCAACGAGGTCATCATCCACCCGGGAGCCCGGATCGGCCAGGACGGTTTCGGCAACGCGCCGGGACCAAAGGGCGGCATGATCAAGATCGTCCAGATTGGCCGCGTCATTCTGCAGGACAGGGTGGAGATCGGTGCCAACACGACGATCGACCGCGGTGCAATGGACGATACGGTGGTCGGCGAGGGCACCAAGATCGATAATCTTGTCCAGCTCGGCCATAATGTTCGCGTTGGCCGTCACTGCGGTATCGCCGCCCAGGTCGGTATTGCCGGCAGCACGCGCATTGGCGACGGTGTCATGATTGGCGGAGCCGCGGCGATCAATGGACATATCACCATTGGCGACAGAGCTCAGATCGGCGCCATGAGTGGCGTCGCGTCGGATGTGCCGGCCGGCGAACGTTATGGCGGCATTCCAGCGCGTCCCATGCGCGACTTCCTGCGCGAAATTGCCGAGGTCACGGCGCGCGCGCACAACAGGCAGAAGAAATCAGGAGGCAAAGATGAGTGAAGCTGCAACCACCGTTCTGGGTACGGCTGACATCAGGGAAATCTTGAAGCTTCTTCCCCATCGTTATCCGTTTCTGCTGGTCGACAAGATCATCGAGATCGACGGCGACAATTCGGCGATCGGCATCAAGAACGTCACGGCCAACGAGCCGCATTTCACTGGACACTTCCCCGAGCAACCGATCATGCCGGGCGTTCTTTTGATCGAAGGCATGGCCCAGACGGCTGGCGCGATCTGCGCCCGCAAGAATGGCACCGGCAGCAACCTCGTCTATTTCATGACCATCGACAATGCCCGCTTCCGCAAACCGGTCGTGCCGGGCGACAGGGTCGAGTTCCATGTCGTCAAGCACAAGCAGCGCGGCAATATCTGGAAGTTTCACTGTGACGCAAAAGTTGACGGGCAACTTGTTGCGGAAGCTGATATCGGCGCGATGATTATCAGCAAGGAAGACGCCTGAACATGATTGCCTCCACTGCGAAGATTCATCCGCTCTCGGTTATCGAAGACGGAGCGGTGATCGGCGATAACGTTTTTGTCGGGCCGTTCTGTCACGTTGGTCCGAAGGTGACGCTCGCAGACAATGTCGAACTGATCAGCCACGTCGTGGTGCTTGGACGCACGACGGTCGGCAAAGGCTCCACGATTTTCCCGTCAGCGGTAATCGGCGGCGATTCGCAGAGTGTGCATCACAGCGCCGTCGATACGACCTTGCTGATCGGTGAGAACTGCACCATTCGCGAAGGCGTGACGATGAACACCGGCACGGTCGAGCATGGCGGCGCGACTATCGTTGGCGACAACAATCTTTTCCTTGCCTATTCCCATGTTGCTCACGACTGCCACCTCGGTAACAATATCATCCTGTCGAACAACGTCATGCTGGCAGGCCACGTCACAGTCGGTGACCGCGCCATTCTCGGCGGCGGCTCGGCTGTTCACCAGTTTACCCGCATCGGACGCCATGCGTTTGTCGGCGGTCTCTCCGCCGTGGCCTATGACGTCATTCCCTACGGCATGCTCAACGGCAATCCGGGCCTGCTCGGCGGTCTGAACGTTGTCGGCATGAGCCGTTCCGGCATCGAGAAACCCGTCATTCATGCCGTGCGCCGCGCCTACAAGCAGATTTTCGAAGGCCCGGAATCGATCCGTGCAAATGCTGCAGCGATCCGTGCCGACTATGCCGATTGCCCGCCGGCGCTCGAAATCCTCGATTTCATCGCGGCTGAAAGCGATCGCGCGCTGTCGTCCCCGACGCGGGGCAGCAAGGGCTGAGGCGGATGAGCTTGGACAGCCGGCCCGAAATCAAAGACCGGCTGGCCATCATCGCCGGCAGCGGCTTGCTGCCGTTGCATGTGGCAGAGGCGGCACGGACACACGGCGAAAACCCCTTTATCATCGCGCTTGCCAACGAGTCGGACCGGGACTGGTCGTCCTTCGATCACACGACATTGGGAATCGGCAATTTCAAGGCGATTAGCGGCGTCTTCCGCGACGCTGGCATTGGCCGTGTGGTCATGTCGGGCGCCGTCCGCCGCCGGCCGGACTGGCGCGACATCAAGCCGACGCTGAAAAGCCTGGTGAAGATACCCAGCGTTCTGCGCACGCTTTTGTCCGGTGGCGATGACGCCGTTTTGAAAATGGCGATCGAGCTTATCGAGACCAATGGCGCGCGCGTGATCGGCGTGCAGGACATTGTTCCTGAACTTCTGGCCGAGATCGGCACTCTGGGTGCGCGAACGCCAGGTGCGGACGATCAGGCCGATATCGAAGCCGCTGAAGCCGCTGCCATCGCGCTTGGGCATCTGGATGTCGGGCAGGGCGCCGTCGCCGTCGGCGGACGCGTCGTGGCCCTTGAGGGGCCGGAGGGTACCGACGCGATGCTCGACCGTGTGGCGCGGCTGAAGGCAGACGGACGCATTTCCAGCCGCCGTCGCGGAGTTCTCGTCAAACTGTGCAAGCCGCAGCAGGATCTGCGCGCCGATCTTCCCTCGATAGGTCCATCGACGATCAAGGGTGCCCAGGCGGCCGGACTTGCCGGTATCGCAGTTGAAGCCGGCCGGGCCCTGGTTCTCGATCGGGAAGAGATGATCGCGCTTGCCAACGAGGCTGGTCTCTTCGTCACGGGAGTTGATCGCGCCCTTTTGCGAGGTGGGCAATGAATGCGAACGATCTCAAGCTCGCTGTGATCGCTGGCGAAGTGTCCGGTGACCTGCTTGGCGCCGATCTCGTCAAGGCGTTGTGCCCGCTGGTCAAGGGCGACCTTTCCCTGATTGGCGTGGGCGGCGAGGGACTGGAGGCTGAAGGCCTGAATTCCCTGTTCGACTATTCCGAGCTTTCGATCATGGGGATCTCGCAGGTTCTCGCCCGGTTGCCGAAACTAATCCTGCGCATCCGCCAGACGGCCAATGCGATTATCGCGTCCAAGCCGGATATCCTTGTCATCATCGACAGCCCAGATTTCACCCACCGTGTCGCGCGCCGCGTGCGCAAGGCTTTGCCAAATCTACCGATCGTCAACTATGTCTGCCCGAGCGTCTGGGCGTGGAAGTCCGAGCGCGCCGTCAGGATGCGTCCCTACGTCGATCACGTGCTGGCCGTGCTTCCCTTCGAGCCGGAGGTCATGAAACGGCTCGGCGGTCCGCCGACGACCTATGTCGGACATCGGCTGGCAAGCGACGCCAATGTCCTGGCGGTGCGGGCGCGGCAGATTGAAAAACGTGCTGCAGACGTGCGCCCGGCTTCGGCAACATGCCTGCTCCTGCCGGGGTCTCGCGGCAGCGAAATCAGCCGGCTGCTGCCCGAATTCGGGGCGACCGCGGAGGAATTGCGCAGCCGGCATCCGAATATGCGGTTCCTTCTTCCAACAGTTCCCCGGCAGGAAAATCTCGTGCGCCAGATTACGGCGTCGTGGCCGGTTCAGCCGGAAATCTCGGTTGGTGCCACAGCCAAATGGCAGGCTTTCGCCGAGGCCGATGCGGCCGTTGCGGCGTCCGGTACGGTTATCCTGGAGCTTGCTTTAGCCGGAATTCCGGTCGTATCGACTTACAAGGCCGACTGGATCATTCGCCTGATGCACAAGCGCATCAAGATCTGGACGGCAGCGATTCCCAATCTGGTGGCTGACTATGCCATCGTGCCGGAATATCTGAACGAAGCCATACGCGCGGGCGCGCTTTCTCGCTGGATGGAGCGCCTGACAGGAAATACCCCGGAACGCCAGGCCATGCTCGCCGGATACGGCACCGTCTGGCAACGCATGGCGACGGAGAAACCCCCGGGCGAGACAGCCGCTCGCATCGTTCTCGACGTTCTCAATGAAAAAAAGCCCAGTCATCGCTGACGGGGCTTTTCAATTGGTGTTTCCTGGACTTAACGCTTGGAAACCGGGACGTAATCGCGTTCTGGTTCGCCGACATACAGCTGGCGCGGGCGGCCGATGCGCTGTTCCGGATCCTCGATCATTTCGTTCCACTGGGCGATCCAGCCGACGGTACGCGCAAGCGCGAACAAAACCGTGAACATGGTCGTGGGGAAGCCGAGCGCCTTTAGCGTGATGCCGGAATAGAAGTCGATATTCGGATAGAGCTTCTTCTCGATGAAGTAGCTGTCCGTCAGCGCGATGCGCTCGAGTTCCATCGCCACTTCGAGCAGCGGGTCGTCCTTATGGCCGAGTTCCGCCAGCACTTCATGCGTCGTCTTCTGCATGATCTTGGCGCGCGGGTCATAGTTCTTGTAGACACGGTGACCAAAGCCCATCAGGCGGAACGGATCATTCTTGTCCTTGGCGCGGGCAACGAATTCCGGAATGCGATCGACGGTACCGATTTCGGCCAGCATGTTGAGCGCAGCTTCGTTGGCGCCGCCATGGGCTGGGCCCCAGAGGCAGGCAATACCAGCGGCGATACAGGCAAACGGGTTTGCACCCGAGGAGCCGGCAAGACGGACTGTCGAGGTCGATGCGTTTTGCTCGTGGTCGGCATGCAGGATGAAGATGCGATCCATGGCGCGTGCAAGCACCGGATTGACCGTATATTCCTCGCACGGAACGGCAAAGCACATGCGCAGGAAGTTCGACGCATAGTCGAGGTCGTTCTTCGGATAAACGAAGGGCTGGCCGATATGGTACTTGTAGGCCATGGCGGCAAGCGTTGGCATCTTGGCGATCATGCGAAGACTTGCGACCATGCGCTGATGCGGATCGGTGATGTCGGTCGAGTCGTGATAGAAGGCCGAAAGCGCGCCGACGCAGCCGCACATGACGGCCATCGGGTGGGCGTCGCGGCGGAAGCCGGTGAAGAAGCGCGACATCTGCTCGTGCACCATCGTGTGATGTGTGACGCGATAGTCGAAATCCTTTTTCTGCGCGGCGCTCGGCAGTTCGCCGTACAGCAGCAAGTAGCAGACTTCCAGAAAATCGCCGTGCTCGGCCAATTGCTCGATCGGATAGCCGCGATGCAGGAGGATACCCTGGTCGCCGTCAATATAGGTGATCTTGGACTCGCAAGATGCGGTCGACGTGAAGCCGGGATCGTAGGTGAACTGGCCGGTCTGCTTGTAGAGCGTACCGATATCGACAACATCCGGACCGATCGACCCCGATCGTACCGGCAATTCCACCGTTTTGTTGTCCACGGTTACGACTGCGCTTTTTCCTGTCATGGGGATCCTCCGTTTGCAGCAAATTGGCACACAATTATGCCGCAGATATTAACGCCGACCATGTGCTACCCGATTTAATCACGGCTGCCAAGTTGGACCAAAGGCAAATTGTGCGATGCAAAAATAGGCATATGGCAACGCAATAATTGCACGTTCTGCCCGTAATATCCAACGAGATAATCATGCCTGCATGGGCGGTCCGCCGCAGCTGTCGAAACGAATGCCTAACTTTTAGGCGTCAATCTCTTTGGTTGCATTTGCTGTCTTCTGGTTGCAGAGTGCGGGTGTGCGGGACTGGGCGGAACGGCATCCATGACAAAGGGGCAGGAGCTAGAATTGACGGCGCGCCCGCCAGTAGGCGGCGTGTCGGATTATGCCCTTCAGTCCGAGCCGGAAATCCCTGAAATCACCGCAAAACCGCCGCAAAAAGCTGTGGCGAAATCCCCCATTGCCATTTTCCAGCCATGGAGCGGGAGGCTGTGGGCGATCCGCTGGCGTTCCGGGTTTTCGCGAGCCGTGGGGGAGGAGCGCGCCTACGGTCATGGCTTTCTGTTCGTTCCGGTGTTCCTTGGGTCGGGCTCGCTCACCTGGTTTTCGCTCTCTAACACACCGGGTATCGTCAAACTTGCACTGCTGCTCTGCGTTTTTGGCATGGCAACTTTCGTTCTTCGCTATGCCGAAAGCGTTTGGCGTCTGGTCATGCCCGCAGCAGCGCTATTCACTGGTGGAATGGTGCTTGCCGCTTTTGAAACGGCCCGGATGGACACCGTGCTGCTTGATACCCCGGTGACGACACTGGTGCGCGGCACAGTCACCGCCCGGGAAACCACGGATCGCGGATATTGGCGGTATACCGTTGCCGTTGTGCAGACAGCGGAACCGGAGTTGAAGCGTCCGCCGGCCAGGGTCACGTTGCTGTCGCGCAGCCGCGAAGCGCCTGTTGCAATCGGCGGCGGCATCGAGGGCAAGGCGCGGCTTTCGCCGCCGTCAGGCGCGGCTTTGTCGAGATTGAACGACTTCGCTTTCGACAGCTATTTCAAAGGTATCGGCGCTGTCGGCTATTTCTACGGCGCGCCCGCGGCCATCGCAAACCCGCAAGGTTCCGCCTCCCATGGCATCGCAACGTGGCGGGTTCGGGCCGGAGAAACCGTTGCGCGGTGGCGCGAAACCATTGGCGCACGTATTCGCGGTACCATCGGCGGCGATGCGGGTGCGATTGCCGCCGCCCTGGTGACTGCCGAAGAGCGCGCTATCAGCCGTCCGGCCATCGAGGCGCTCCGTGAGGCGGGGCTCGCGCATGTCTTGGCAATATCAGGACTGAATATGGTTCTGGCAGCCGGGACCTTTCTGATCGGCGCACGGACAATGCTGAGCCTCATTCCCGGGTTGGCTCACCGGTATCCGATCAAGAAGCTGGCGGCGGCGGGCGCCTTGATCATGGTGTTCTCCTATATCCTTATTTCCGGTGGTGCCGTTTCGGCGGTGCGGTCGTGGATCATGATTTCGATCATGCTTGTCGCCGTATTTTTCGACAGGCCTTCGATCAGCCTACGCAATGTGGCGCTGTCAGCTATTGTCATTCTGGTCATCACGCCATCCGCCGTGACCGGCCCGGGGTTCCAGATGTCGTTTGCGGCAACTCTGGCGCTGGTTGCGGGCTATGCCCATTGGCGCGAACGGCCGGGCCGCGATGTGCCGGCAGGCAATCGCAGAACGGGGCCGCTGGTGGCGATCGGCAGCTTCTTCGCCGGCCTGTTGCTCAGTTCCTTCATCGGCGGATTATCGACGATGATCTATTCGGCGGGACATTTTCACAGGCTGGCCGCATACGGACTGATCGGCAATGTGCTCGCCATGCCGGTCATCAGCATCCTGGTTATGCCATTTGCCCTGCTTGCTATGCTCCTCATGCCGTTCGGTCTCGATCGCTATCCGCTGCTAGTCATGGGGCAGGGGCTGGACTGGATGATTTCCATTGCAACGATGGTCGCGTCCTGGGACGGGGAGGTGACGACCGGCCGTATCCCTGATCACAGCTTCATGCTGATTGCTGCTGGCGGGGTTCTCGCCTGTCTGTTTCGAACATGGCTTGCAGCGTCCGGACTCGTCGTTGTTGCCGCCGGTCTGTTCGTGGGGTGGACCAGTGTTACGGCACGGCCGGACATCGTCATTTCCGAAGATGGACGGCTGGTTGCGATGATCGGAGAGGGTATGGCCGCCACCAATCGAAGCAAGCCGCCCGATTTCGTCTATTCCCAGTGGCAGCGGGCCTTAAGGCTCAAGGACCATCTCAAGCCGCAGCAAAGGGTGGACCTGACTGTCAAGGACGGCGAACTACCGCCGGCCATCAAGGAGAATGGGCCTAGAGGCAATCGTAAGATCCGGCCGCCCATAGACAGGGATGCGGCACGCACCGCCATCCGCCATCTGCTGGAGGAGGCGCCGCCCGGCCGTTTTTCCTGCATTGCCAAGCAGTGGTGCGCCGCGGTTAGTTCGCAGGGCTGGCGCATTATCACCGTCGATGATGCCCGTTTTGTCGGTATCGCCTGCGAAGAGGCGGATATCGTTGTGACGCCGGTTATGTTGCGGTTTCGAACCTGCCGCTCCGGAGCCCTGTTGCTGAGTGGCCAGAGCCTGCGGCGCTCCGGTGCTGCCGAGATTTACGGGGTTTCGGAAGGAACCGCCGGCAAGCCCGGTATGCGGGTGTCTTATGCGCTTGAGCAATTGCATCGGCCCTGGGCGCGGCACAGAACCTATGATTGGCGAAGCGGCCGGTTCGATGCGCCGGAAACAGAACAATAACAGTCCATAACGGTCATCACTTACGTGTTTTTGGGCAAACACCGTTCAGTCTGTTTATTCTTGATTAAAGCACTCCACAAATCCTTGTCTTTCAGCCATAGTATGTCATATGAAGCCGCCAATGACATGTGCGCGTTCGGTGCTGACTGTCAGGACAATGGATTTGCGAGCTCCCGCGTCCCAGTTTCCCGGGGATCGGCGGGCGATTACAAGGTAAGGATAGGTCATGCCGAACCGGGCAATGTCGAAATGGATGATGCTGGCAGTCGTACTGGCACTCACGAATGCAGGCGCGCTTCATGCGCAGGAAACACCAGCGCTGGCCACCAGCCAAACGCAGCAACCTGTTAATGCTGCGCCTGCAGGCGAAGTGCAACCGTCCGCGACCCTCAACGACGCTACGCCTTCGGTGCCTGCTGACGCTGCTATTCCTGCAGCAGTGGCGACGGATGGTACGGTTCCTGTCACCGCGACCAATGATGCAACGCCGGCCGCCCCAGCCGATGGCGTTCTGCCAGCCGAGGCAGAGGTCTCTGCATCCAATCCTGTTTTGCCGCATGACCTGTCGCCGATGGGCATGTTCATGGCAGCCGACATCGTCGTAAAGGGCGTTATGGGCGCGCTGATACTGGCATCGGTTGCGACCTGGGCCATTCTGGTCTTCAAGACTTTCGAGCTTGCTTCGGCGAAGAGCAGCGCCAAGCGCGCCGTTCGTGCCTTGTCGGACGCGGTTGTCCTGCGCGATATCCGCGAGGCTCATCTGGGAAGGAAGGGGCCGGCGGCGCAGATGATCGCTGCTGCAACCGGCGAACTTTCCAAGTCCGAAGCGGTGCTCGATCTTGTCTCCACGCAAGGCGTCAAGGAACGGGTTGCCTCGCAACTCTCCCGTATTGAAGCTGGAGCAGGCAAACGGATTGCCGGTGGCACTGGTATTCTCGCAACGATCGGTTCCATCTCACCGTTCGTCGGCCTCTTCGGTACCGTCTGGGGCATCATGAATTCGTTCATCGGAATCAGTAAGGCGCAGACAACCAACCTTGCGATCGTCGCTCCCGGCATCGCTGAAGCGCTGTTGGCAACGGCCATCGGCCTGGTCGCGGCTATTCCGGCCGTCGTCATCTACAACTATTTCGCCCGTTCGATCGGTGGTTACCGTCTGATTCTGGCCGATGCCTCGGCTGCGGTGGAGCGGCTCGTCAGCCGTGACCTCGATTTCCGCCAGGCGCGCCGGGCAGCACCGCGCAAGGCTGAAAGCCATGTGCATTCGGAAGCCGGCATCGCACGGATCGGATAAGACATGGCCAGCAAGATTAGCGAAGGTGGCGGCGACCTCGAAGAAAACAGCGAAATCAACGTTACCCCCTTTATCGACGTCATGCTCGTTCTGCTGATCATTTTCATGGTCGCAGCACCGCTTGCCACGGTCGACATGAAGGTAGACCTGCCGCAATCGGCGGCAACGCCTGCAAAGCGTGATGACAAGCCTGTCTTCGTGACCCTGAAGGCTGATCTCTCTCTGTCCCTGGGCAATGATGAAACCGGCCGCGACAATTTTGTTGCGGAGTTGAACCGCATTACCGAGGGCGATACGCAGACACGCATCCTGCTGCGGGCCGATAGGGCAGTGGACTATGGTGAGTTGATGACGGTTATGAACCTCATACAGAGAGCAGGCTACACCAAAATCGGGCTGGTTGGCCTTGAGGCGGCGCCTGCCGGTTGAGGGAAAACGGCTTGCTGGATTATGTTCGCAAGGGCATGCGGCCCTCTTGCGAAACAGCGTATACAGAACTTAAAGCGCGTTGGCGAACCGGAAGGATCGCGGCGCGCTTTAGAATTTGTAGCCGACGGCAAGTCCGGCGTGAGTGAGGCCATCATTCGGCCCGTCGCAGAGATTGGCATGCGATGAATGGTCGGCGGTCGCCAGAATTTGCCAATTGCCGGTCACGCGGTAGCCGACTGCGATCTGTTCGCGAAAGAGAAGGCGGCATCCGAGATTCGGCCCGCTTCCGCCGTTTTGAGCCACGTCACCATTGTGAACAGTGCCTCCGAGGCCAAGTTCAACGAACAGCCGGTCGGTGATATCGGCAGTCCAGCTGAAGCCGCCATAGATTTGATCCACTCCGTCGCCAACACCCACAGAGGCGCCGAGATAGATGCGAGGCTCGAGGATCGCCTCTTTCCATGTCGCCGCATCGCCGCTCGACAAAGGGTGGAAATAGATCGTGGCGGAGGGAAAGATGCCAGCTTCGTGCGCCCCGCCGCCATTGATCGAAGCGCTTGTTCCAAAACGCAGTTCATCGAAGACTTGATCGGCTGCGGTGGCACTTTGATGGAACGCGGAGAAAAAGAATAAAACGGAAGACAGCAGACAAAACCGGGATGTGGACGACCGTGACAGCATAAAGCGCATTGGCATTGTCTACCCCGTGATTTCAGCGAATCATCTCAATCCGTGCCGTGAATCTGCCTAACTTTTGCATCCCCGGGAAGAGGGATGAATATTAAGCTCTTCTTGTATTCGGCTTGCTTTTTTTGCGCGAACTGCATTCCATAGCTTGAAACGGCAGATGCACGGATTTAAGAGCTTGAGGGGGCCGGATAGCGCAATTGCTGCCGGTTGTTTTACATGCGCAAGCCAAAAGCGCACAAACGCCGGAAAACGATCCGGATCACGAGGGCAGGCAAGATGAATATCGAAGCAGCACGCATCAAGATGGTCGATAATCAGATCCGGACGACGGATGTGACGTCGCACGCTGTTCTGGCGGCATTCCTGTCGGTTCCGCGAGAAGAATTTGTGCCCGCTGGCATGAAGCCGCTTGCTTATATCGACAGCGATATCGAGCTGACTGCAGGTCCGGCCGCAGAGCGCCGCTATCTGATGGAACCGTCGCCTTTGGCAAAGCTTCTTCAGCTGGCCGGAGTTTCCAAGGGCGAGAAGGTGCTCGAAATCGGCTGCAGCACCGGTTATGCCTCGGCCATCCTGTCGGAGCTTGCGGCATCGGTCGTGGCGCTGGAAAGCGACCCGGCACTCGCTGCCGAAGCAACGGCAACCTTGGCCCGTCTGGGCTATTCGAATGTAAAGGTTGTGACTGGCGATCTTGAGAAGGGGCACTCGTCGGACGCACCGTATGACGTTATTTTCGTGAATGGTTCGGTTGAAACCGTTCCTGTCACCATTCTGTCCCAATTGAACGATGGCGCCCGCCTTGTCGCGGTGGTTGGCTCCGGCAATGCTTCGCGGGCACAGCTTTTTCTGCGTGAAAACGGCAAGACATCGGAGCGGTTGGCGTTCAACACTGCCGTCAAGCCGCTGCCTGGTTTCCGGCTCGCCCGCGAGTTCGTGTTTTAATTTTTCTCTATATGGTTCGGATTGCGGGCCATCGACGGATGTTGACCATTTGACGGTGTAACAAAAGCCGCGTGCCCATGGAGGGCGCGCGGCTTTTGACTGCGGGCAGCGCAGAGGTGACGCACCGAACAAATCTGTGCATGATTCCATCTTGGTGATTCGGAGCGTTTTGTTCGGCGCTGAACTCGCATACAGTCCGGCCAATTACTGCGCGGCAATGTCTCGATCGAACGCGACCGCAGAAACGGGGATAACTATGGCACAGCCCAATGTAGCGCGCGAACCGTCGATGGACGAAATTCTAGCGTCAATCCGCAAGATTATCGAAAGCAACGAACCCGGCATTCCGGGGTTCCCTGCAAACGATCTTGGTCCGGCTCCATCTGATGCCTATCGTTCCTATGACGATGACGGTGTCGACGATATTCACTTGACGATCGACGACGACGTGCTTGCCGCTGAATTCGAAGCGGAGGAGCAGAAGCATGCGCCGTCCGTCGAACACCACCAGCCGCAGGAGCAGCACGAGGCGAACGCCAAACCGGCCGCTCCTACAGCGACGCCGCCGCTCTCGCTTGCCGATGTTGCAGCCCGCGTGCGTGCAGCGTCTGAGAGACATTCGGCACCACTGCGGGAGGCCGAAACCGCAACTGTCCGCAACAAGTCTGACATTGCAGCCCGGTCCGACAATCCGACGATAACCGCACGCATGGCACCTGCATCGCCGTTCTTGCCGCCGCAAGCCGAGGCCGTGCAAGCGCCCGCACCTGCAACACCAATTGCCGTGGCCCCGCAGGCCGCATTAGCCGAAGAGAAGAATGAACCTATCCAGTTGGTGGTAGCCGCCGAGCGTCCGGCTGAGCAGCAGCGGTTTGCCGTTGTTACTGACAGGGTGGCTGATCCTGAACGGGATATCGCGGCCATTGTATCCCCGGCTGTCGGTGAACAGGTTGCACGGTCTTTTGGGGATCTGGCTTTGGCACTGGACAGCAGCCCGCGCCGTTCTTTTGACGAGATTGCCGAGGACATGCTGCGGCCGATGCTGCAGGAATGGCTGGACGACAATCTGCCGACCCTGGTCGAAAGGCTTGTGCGCGAGGAAATCGAGCGCGTTGCGCGCGGTCCGAGGCGCTAGACCACGCATTTCTTTCTCTCGAAGCCGCCAGCAACCACACTGGCGGCTTTTTTGCTGTTATTGTTGACAGCAATGCCCCGTTCCGATTTACAAACCACCGATATCAATCAGCAAGTTTGGCTCCAAAATGCTTGAAAAAACCTATGATTCCGCCGCTGTCGAACCGCGCATCGCCAAGATTTGGGATGACGAGGACGCCTTCCGCGCAGGTGCTGGGGCAAAACCGGGTGCCGAAAGCTTCTGCGTGGTCATCCCGCCGCCAAACGTGACAGGCTCGCTGCATATGGGCCACGCGCTGAACAATACGCTGCAGGACATCATGGTCCGCTTCGAGCGCATGCGCGGCAAGGATGTGCTCTGGCAGCCCGGCATGGACCATGCCGGCATTGCGACGCAGATGGTGGTCGAGCGTAAGCTGATGGAGCGCCAGCAGCATCGCCGTGAGATGGGCCGTGACGCCTTCATCGACAAGGTCTGGGAATGGAAAGCCGAATCCGGCGGGCTGATCTTCAATCAGCTCAAACGTCTCGGTGCCTCGTGCGACTGGTCGCGCGAGCGCTTCACCATGGACGAGGGGCTATCGAAGGCCGTCCTCGAAGTCTTTGTCTCGCTCTACAAGGATGGCCTGATCTACAAGGACAAGCGTCTGGTCAACTGGGACCCGAAGCTCCTGACCGCGATCTCTGATCTGGAGGTCGAGCAGATCGAGATGACCGGTAGCCTCTGGCATCTGCGCTATCCACTGGAAGAGGGCGTCACCTACCAGCACCCGATCGCCTTTGGCGAGGACGGCAAGGCGACGGAATGGGAAACGCGCGACTATCTGGTCGTTGCGACCACCCGGCCGGAAACCATGCTGGGCGATACCGGCGTCGCGGTTCATCCGGATGACGAGCGCTATAAGGCCATCGTCGGCAAGCATGTCGTGCTGCCGCTGGTTGGCCGCCTCATCCCGATCGTCGCCGACGAATATCCGGACCCGACGGCCGGAACCGGCGCCGTCAAGATGACGCCGGCGCATGACTTCAACGACTTCGAGGTCGGCAAGCGCCGCCATCTGCGCCAGGTCAACATCCTGACGATCGATGGCCACATCACACTTGCCGGCAACGAGGATTTCCTTGAAGGCCTGCCGGCGTCCGATGAACTGGAAGCCTTGGTCTCGGCACTCGACGGCGTCGAGCGTTTTGCTGCGCGCAAGGTGATCGTGACGATGTTCGAGGAGCGGGGCCTGCTCGACAAGATCGAGCCCCACAAGCACACCGTTCCGCACGGCGACCGCGGCGGCGTTCCGATCGAACCCCGTTTGACCGAACAGTGGTATGTCGATGCCAAGACGCTCGCCAAGCCTGCGATCGCGTCCGTACGCGAGGGCCGGACCAACTTTGTTCCAAAGAACTGGGAAAAGACCTACTTCGAATGGATGGAAAACATCCAGCCCTGGTGCGTTTCCCGGCAATTGTGGTGGGGTCACCAGATCCCGGCCTGGTACGGCCCGGATGGTCAGGTCTTCGTTGAAAAGACCGAGGAAGAGGCGCTACACGCCGCTATCCAGCACTATCTCTCGCATGAAGGGCCAATGAAGGCCTATGTCGAGGATCTGCTGGAGAATTTCCGGCCTGGAGAAATCCTCGTTCGCGACGAAGACGTGCTCGACACGTGGTTTTCCTCGGCTCTTTGGCCGTTCTCGACGCTCGGCTGGCCGGACAAGACCCCGGAACTGGACAAGTATTATCAGACCGATGTTTTGGTGACGGGCTTTGATATCATCTTCTTCTGGGTCGCCCGGATGATGATGATGGGTCTGCATTTCATGAAGGACAGCGACGGTACCCCCGTCGAGCCGTTCCATACGGTCTATGTGCATGCTCTGGTTCGCGACAAGAACGGCGCGAAGATGTCGAAGTCCAAGGGCAACGTCATCGATCCGCTCGACCTGATCGACGAGTATGGTGCCGATTCGTTGCGGTTCACGCTGGCGATCATGGCGGCGCAGGGGCGCGATGTGAAACTCGATCCGGCCCGCATTGCCGGCTATCGCAACTTTGGTACCAAGCTGTGGAATGCGACGCGCTTTGCCGGCATGAACGGCGTTGCCAACGATCCGAAGTTCGTGCCTGAAACCTGCTCCCTGACCATCAACCGCTGGATTCTCACGGAGCTTTCGCGCACGATCCGTGACGTGACTGAGGCGATCGAGAACTATCGCTTCAATGAAGCCGCCGGCAGCCTGTACCGGTTTGTCTGGAACCAGGTCTGCGATTGGTACCTGGAGCTGCTGAAGCCTGTCTTCGGCGGTGATGATGAGGCTGGAAAGGCTGAATCGCGGGCCTGCGTCGCCTATGTCCTCGATGAGACCTATAAGCTCTTGCATCCGTTCATGCCGTTCATGACGGAAGAGTTGTGGGCGCAGACGGCAGGCGAGGGCAAGGTACGTGACAGCCTGCTTTGCCACGCGGATTGGCCGGTTGCTTCCTATGCCGATAATGCGGCGGCCGATGAGACCAACTGGCTGATCGATCTCGTATCGGGCATCCGCTCGGTCCGCTCCGAGATGAACGTTCCGGCTGCTGCCATTGCGCCGCTGGTGGTGGTCGAGGCCAACATGCTGACCAGGGAACGTCTGGAGCGCCATGCAGCGGCCATCCGCCGGTTGGCACGCGTCGATGCGATCGACCTTGCTGCTACGGCGCCGAAGGGAAGCGCTCAGATCGTCGTCGGCGAGGCGACCGTTTGCCTGCCGCTTGGCAGCCTGATCGATCTTGCCGCCGAGAAGCTCCGGCTTGAAAAGGCCATCGGCAAGGTTGACCAGGAGCGCGAGCGCATTCTCGGCAAGCTATCGAACGAAAAGTTCGTCGCCAATGCGCGTCCCGATGTTGTCGATGCCGAGCGTGATCGTCTGGCCGAACTTGACGGCCAGAAACTTTCGCTTGGTGTGGCATTGGCAAGGGTCGCTGATGCTGGTTGACGGCC
Source organism: Pararhizobium sp. PWRC1-1 (assembly GCF_049897905.1). Taxonomy (NCBI): domain Bacteria; kingdom Pseudomonadati; phylum Pseudomonadota; class Alphaproteobacteria; order Hyphomicrobiales; family Rhizobiaceae; genus Pararhizobium; species Pararhizobium sp. PWRC1-1. Next base: position 128,992 of record NZ_JAFCXE010000010.1, read on the forward strand.
AATAGCAGAGACCGGGATTTACGAGGCGGTTTCGACCTCGTTGTCATCAAGTGCAGTGCTGAAATGAAGAAAAAAGGGGCGGCGCCAGTCGCCCTTTTTTTCTTGAATATGATTCCATTTTGCGGAATTGCATGCTTTTCGCGCCGGCATGCGTGCCAGTTGCGCCGTTGGTGCCCCATATTTCAACTCCAAGGCGCCTAGACGTCAAAAAGCGGCATTGTTGTGTCGAAGTTACACTTTGATGTTTCAATGGAAGAATATTCCATTCCATTGAGTGCTCGATTGTTCTTGCGGAATTTAATTCCGATTTTGCCAATAATTTGGTTGTTCAAGGTTTTCTTACGTAAATTTTTAGTGATCTCGCGTCACTGGCCGCTAGATCTAGGTATTTGCCATTAACTGTTCGCAGCCGATACTTTCGTTTCAGCGGCTGGCGTATGCGTCGGCCAAAGATCTGTGTTCAGGGGAGGAACGGATGGTTTACAACAAAATGAAGGCTGCGATGACGGCGGCAATTGCTGTCTTGCTCAGCACCACGGCGGCTAACGCCGGTGGTCTCGAGCGCGGCGGCTACAATATCGACCTGCTGTTCGATCCGTCGACCTATGCTGCGGAAGCTGCGGCAACATACGTCAATCCGCAGCGCGATCTTGATAATGTCGTCGATATCAACCCGGCCAACGGCATTGGCTCAAATGGGCTAGGTGCCGGTGAAACTAATGGTGTGAGAGAAACAGAAGGCTACTGGGTTCCCCGCATCGGTGTAAAAGCAGGAATCGGCGATAATGTAGATTGCATGGCTGATTATTCGCAGCCTTGGGGTGCTCACACCAAGCCAGGTGCGAACTGGATGGGCGCAAATGACAACATTGAAACGAAAGTAGAGAGCGACAACTACGCTGCCACTTGCTCGTATAAATGGGATGTGGGCAAAGGACAATTCCGCATCATTGGCGGCGCCTTCTATCAAGAAGTTGGTGGCTTTAAAGAACGACTCGTCGCCCCTGATTTCGCTGTTCCAGGCAATGGTGTTGGTCGTCTTGAACTCGAAGGCAGCGGCTGGGGCTGGCGTACGGGTATTGCATATGAAATTCCTGAATATGCTGTTCGCGCAAGCCTAGTCTACAACAGTGCTGTTGACCTCGATAATCTCGATGGATTTATCGATCTGACGCAGGTTGGTTTGACGAAGTATGACGTTTCCGGTTTTGCCAGCATGCCGGATTCGCTTGAATTGAAGGTGCAGTCGGGTATAGCTCCTGATTGGCTGGCATTCGGTTCCGTAAAGTGGACAGACTGGAGCCAGTTGCAGGTTCTTAAATTTTGCCCTGGCAACGTTTCTGCAGCAACCCCTTGTACTAGCCTCGATCTGCTTTACCGTGATGGTTGGACTGTTAGTGGCGGCGTGGGACATAAATTCAACGACAAGTGGAGCGGTGCTGTTAGTCTCACATGGGACCGCGGTACCAGTCATGGTTACGGCACGCAGACGGATACTTGGACAATCGGCACTGGTGTTTCTTACGCACCGACTGAAAATGTCGAGTTAAAGCTTGCTGGTGCCGTTGGCCTTTTGACCAGCGGAACCTCGGGGCCCACCACCTACAACGGTGAGGTTATCGGCAAGGAAGTCAGGTACAGCTTTGGCAATGACTTCGTCAGCGCCATCTCGACGTCGCTGAAGGTCAAGTTCTGATCATCGGAAGTCAATCCAGAAAGCCCGGTGTTCGCATCGGGCTTTTTTGTGCCTGTTTGTTTGCGACTGATGGCGTCTGCGGGGCGGCCCGGGCAGATGCTCGCCGTTTTCCATGGTTTCGTGACCAGGAATTTCAATGGCCGGACCCGGCTTTTTCGTGTTTCCCACGTAACGTTTTGTGACGATTCAGCAACACATTCTTTCTATAGTCTGTGACGGGCAGCGGGGAGGCGATTATGTCTATTTCCCGCCACAAACTAGGAGCACCGATGGTCTTGACAAACGTGCCAGTAAGTTTTGAGCATGCGGCGTTTGAGGTAAGATGAGTCATTGCATTTTCGAAAAAATCCATGTTTCCCCTGATGTTACGTGGCTCTGCAGCAGCTTTCGCAAGTTGCTTGGATGGCCGCAGGGGTGCGTAGTGGATGGTACGGCCGGGCGGGCCGTACTCTTGCCGGAAACGCTGACTATTGTTGGGAAACTGACCCGATGAACGGTGTTGACCGCAGAAGGCTCATTTGGACTGGCACTGACTGGCTTTTGGGTTTGAACGGAAGAAATAGACTATCATGCTGATACGTGGTTACCGGTCTTTGACATTTCTTGTTCTTGGGGTTGCGCTCGCTGTGGCTGCGCAGGGGCGCACAGCCTATGCATTTGATCCGGATGCTGGCGTCACCAAGGAATCGGGTCCTTTTGCTCTCTTCAAGTTCGGTTTCTCCGCCTACAAGAACGGCCGTAAGGACGAGGCCGTCGAAGCGTATCGCTATGCCGCTGAAAAGGGCCATACGGGCTCCCGCTGGGCGCTGGCCAATATGTATGCCTATGGTGATGGCGTCGCCGAAAACGATCTGGAAGCCTTCAAGATTTACAGCGAGATCGCCGAGAAGGGCGTCGAGCCCGGCTCCGAGGATACCGGCTATTTCGTCAATGCGCTGATCTCTCTGGCCGGCTACTATCGCCGTGGCATTCCCGACAGCCCGGTGAAAAGCGATCTCAGCCAGGCCCGGCAGCTGTATTTTCAGGCCGCATCCACCTTTGGCGTTTCCGAAGCGCAGTTCCAACTGGCGAAAATGCTGCTCTCGGGCGATGGCGGCAGCGTCAATGTTCAGCAAGCGAAGAAATGGCTCAACCGCGCCCGCAAGAATGGTCATGCCGGTGCCATGGGTGTGTTCGGCAACGTGATCTTCCAGGAAGGTCAGACGGCACGTGGGCTGGCCTATATGACCGCAGCACTTGACCAGTGTACCCCGAAGGAAAGGCCGTGGCTGCAATCCCTGCAGGAACAGGCCTTCTCGATTGCCAATGAAGACGACCGCCGCAAGGCCGTCGCCATGGCACACAACATTCACCTCGACAGTGACAGCGACTGAGGCGGCAAACGCCTTACGCCGCGAAATTGAACTCCGCCGCTACTGGCACATGGTCAGACGGCTTTTCCCATGCGCGCACATGCTTCTCGATATCCGTCGAGATCAGTCTGTCGGCCGCTTCCGGCGACAGCATCAGGTGATCGATGCGGATCCCAAAATTCTTCGGCCAGCAACCGGCCTGATAATCCCAGAATGTATAGAGCGGCGCGGCATCCGTTGTGGAGCGGACGGCGTCGGTAAATCCCAGGTTTTCCAGCCGACGGAATGCTTGGCGTGAGCGTGGCTGGTAAAGAGCATCGTTTTGCCAGACCTTGACGTCCCAGCAATCATGGGGTTCGGCAATGACGTTGTAGTCGCCGGCAAGAATGAGCGGCTCTTCCAGAGCAAGCCGGCTTTGCGCAAAGGCGTTCAGGCGCTCCATCCAGGAGAGCTTATAGGGATATTTCTCCGTTTCGACCGGATTGCCGTTGGGCAGATAGAGCGAGCAGACGCGGATTGCGCCGCCCTTGACGGAAAATACCCCCTCGATAAACCGCGACTGCTCGTCCGTCTCGTCGCCCGGCAAGCCGCGATTGATTTCGTCCGGCTTAAGCTTTGACAGGATGGCGACGCCGTTGAAGCCTTTTTGGCCATGCGTCTCGACATGGTAGCCGAGCGCCTCGATCTCGGCACGCGGAAAGCCTTCGTCCATGGTTTTGATTTCCTGCAGGCAAACGATATCAGGTTGCGATTCCTTCAGCCAGGCCACGAGAACGTCGATGCGGGCCCGAACGCCGTTGATGTTCCAGGTAACGATTTTCATGCGGATGACGTCCTTTTGTCTGGTGGCGCAAAGCCTGCATCCCTTTTAGCGCCGGAGGATTTTTTTGACAAACCCGATGCGGCCGAAAGCCGTTAAAGACGCGGCTGAATTGCTTCCTGATCCCGGCCCGTTATAGTCCGCAGCATGATCGATCTGCTGACAACCTATTGGCCGCATATCCTGGCGGTACTCTCCATCATCCTTGGTGTTCCGGCCGCCATTCACGCGACGATGACCAAGGACGAGGTGCGCTCCGCGCTTGGCTGGGTTGGTGTCATCCTGCTGTCGCCGATCATTGGTGCGTTGATCTACGCGATTGCCGGCATCAACCGTATCCGCCGCTCGTCGATTGGGCAGCAGCGGTCGCTGTTCCGCGAGCGTGGGCCGGATGCGATGGGCAAGTTCGACATTTCCAGCACGGTGGTGGCCGAGCGGTTCGGACAGCGATTCGGCGCGATGAAACTGCTCGGGGATCGTGTCAGCCGGCATCGCATGTGCGGTGGAAATGGCATCACGATCCTGGAGGGTGGTGATGCTGCCTATGCGATGATGCTGGAGCAGATCGGTAGCGCAACACGTTCTATCCTTCTCGAAACCTATATTTTCGATCGCGATCCAATCGGGTTGCGCTTCGCTGATGCCTTGATCGCCGCAGCTAAACGCGGTGTCGCCGTGCGGGTGCTCATCGATGCCGTTGGTGCGCGCTATTCGGTGCCAAGCATTGTCGGTTACCTGCAGCAGGGCGGCGTCACGGTCAAAGTCTTCAACGGTAACATCATCGTGGGGCTGCGGCTTCCCTATGCCAACCTGCGTACCCACCGGAAAATTCTCGTCGTCGATGGCTCGGTCGCCTTTACCGGCGGTATGAATATCCGCTCGGGTTTTACGGGCGAGTTTGCTGGCGTAGGGCAGGCGGGGGACACGCATTTTCGCGTATCGGGTCCAGTCGTTGCCGATCTCTTCCAGGTAGCGTCCGAAGACTGGCAGTTTGCCAGCCGCCAAGCGCTGGACGGTGAAGCATGGAAAATCTCGGTGGCGCCCCCCCTTCAGAAACCCACCATGCTGATGCGAGCTGTGCCCTCCGGGCCGGACCGCGCCAACGAATCCAATCACAAGATGATGATGGGAGCTTTTTCCGTCGCCAGACGGAATATCCGCATCATGTCGCCCTATTTCCTGCCTGACCGGGAGTTGATCAGCGCTCTGGTCACAGCGGCAATGCGCGGCGTCGAGGTCGATATCATCGTGCCTGCCGTCAACAACCTGGTGTTGGTGGACCGGGCGATGACGGCGCAGTTCGACCAGACCTTGAAAGGGGGATGCCGTATCTGGCGTTCCACAGGTGCGTTCAATCACTCCAAGCTGATGACTGTTGATGACCGCTGGGCCTATGTCGGCTCCTCCAATCTCGATCCACGTTCGCTGCGGCTCAATTTCGAGATCGATCTGGAGGTGCTGGACGCCGGCTTTGCTGTCGCCGTCGGGCATAGGCTCCAGGCCGTGTTGAGCAGTGCCGAGCCAGTGACACTGGCCGATCTGCGTGCGAAGCCGTTTATGACCCGCCTGCTCAACAAGATATTCTGGTTGGGGTCGCCCTATCTCTAGGACAATAGGCTATGGTCAGACGGAGAAACTCGTACCGCAGCCGCAGCTTGCAACAGCATTCGGGTTTTTGATCTGGAAGGACTGACCGAGCAGGTTATCGACGAAGTCGATTTCGGAGCCGCTCATATAGACCAGCGACATGCTGTCGATCAGAACCTTGGCCTCGCCCTTTTCGAGGATAAGGTCATCGTCATCGGCATCGCCGACCAGATCGAACTTGTAGGAAAAGCCGGAACATCCGCCGCCTTCGACGGAAACGCGCATGGCCTTTTTCTCTGCATCCGATTTCAGGATCACGGCAATGCGTTTTGCCGCCGAGTCCGAGAGAGTTACGGTTTCTATCGTCATATCTACCTCCTACCGGGGTCAAGAACCGGAGAGATTCGCTGTTTACATCACCCGTTGTCCAAATAGTGCCGACGGACGGGAAGGATCAGTTGCGCGGCAAATCCTTGTTTTCGTTCAAGGTCACGAGCGATTTCCACTCGGTGCTTTCCTGCAGCGCCCACTATAGGTATGAAGGCTTTAATACCGCGTCAATGGGATGCTGAACGGGAAATGACATTGGACAGACATGCGCTTGGTTTCGGTGCGGGTGAACGCGCGATTTTCGCCTCGGATCCGTGGGCTAGCCGCGGCCGGCTTTATCCCGAAACCGGCAGCCCGACGCGCTCCGATTTCCAGCGCGACCGCGACCGCATCGTTCACACCACGGCCTTTCGTCGGCTGAAGCACAAGACCCAGGTCTTCATCGCCGCCGATGGCGATCACTATCGTACCCGGCTGACCCATACGATCGAAGTGGCGCAGATCGCCCGCGCGCTCGCCCGGGCAATGCGGCTGGACGAAGATCTCGCCGAAGGCGTCGCCCTGGTTCACGATTTCGGGCACACGCCGTTTGGTCATACGGGCGAGGATGCCCTGCACGAGATGCTCGCGCCCTATGGCGGGTTCGATCACAACGCGCAGTCGCTACGCATCGTCACCAAGCTTGAGCGCCGCTATGCCGAGTTCGACGGCCTCAACCTGACATGGGAGAGCCTGGAAGGGCTGGTCAAGCACAACGGTCCGCTGGTGGCTGAAAATGGCGAGGGTACGCGCGGCCCCGTGCCTCAGCCCATTCTCGACTATTGCGCGCTGCATGATCTGGAGCTCGCGAGTTTTGCCAGCCTCGAGGCTCAGGTTGCCGCGATTGCCGACGATATCGCCTATAACACCCATGATATTGATGATGGACTTCGTTCCGGCTATCTCAAGTTCGAGATGCTGGAGGAAATACCGTTCCTTGCCGGGCTGATGCGCGAGGTCGGTGACCGCTATCCCGGACTGGAAGCCAGCCGTTTCACCCATGAAATCATGCGCCGGCAGATCACCGCCATGGTTGAGGACGTGATCACCGTTGCGCAGGACAATCTCAAGGATATCCGCCCGAAGAGTGCTGCGGACGTGCGCAATGCGGGCAGGGTGATTGCGACGTTCTCCCAGGCCATGGCGGAGACGGACCGGCTGATCAAGAAAATGCTGATGACGCGGATCTACCGCCATCCGGATGTCATGCGGGTGCGCAAGGACGCTGCCCTGATCGTTACCGATCTCTACAAGGCCTTCATGGCCGATCCCCGTGAGATGCTGAAACACTACTGGATTGATCAGATCCCCGGTATGGCAGAACCTGCCAAGGCCCGCCATGTCGGTGACTACCTGGCCGGGATGACCGACACCTATGCAATCTCCGTGCACAGGCGTTTGTTTGACCATACCCCCGATTTGAGGTAGTCACCGCGCCGGTTGGCGGCAGCATCGAGCATATCGGGCTGCCGTTGATGTGAACGATATGAACGCGGCCTCGCGCCTTCGGGCGGAGCTGAGCGGATGGGTGTTATGAATCTTTTCACTGACTTCGGATCAAGAATTAAAAACGTTCTGGAAGTGCTTGATATCGTGCGTGAAAACCGATCGGCGCTTGATTTCAGCCGAATCAGCGTGGAATCGCCGCGTGATGCCAGCCATGGCGATGTCGCGACCAACGCCGCGATGGTGCTCGCCAAGCCGCTCGGCACCAATCCGCGCGCACTGGCCGACCAGATCGTCGCCAAGCTGCAGGAAGACCCGGAAGTCATCGGCGTTTCGGTCGCCGGCCCTGGCTTCATCAACGTCAAGCTTTCGATCGCTTATTGGCAGAAACTGCTGACCGTAATGGTCTCCGAAGGCACGGATTACGGTAGGAGCACCGTTGGGGCCGGCCGCAAGGTCAATGTCGAATATGTCTCTGCCAATCCGACAGGTCCCATGCATGTCGGCCATTGCCGTGGCGCCGTTGTCGGCGACACCCTTGCCAACCTGCTCAAGTTTTCCGGTTACGAGGTGACCAAGGAATATTACATCAACGATGCCGGCTCGCAGATCGATACGCTGGCCCGGTCGGCTTTCCTGCGGTACCGCGAGGCACTGGGTGAAAAGATCGGCGAGATTCCGGCGGGGCTCTATCCCGGCGATTATCTCGTGCCGGTCGGCGAGGCGCTGGTCGCTGAGTACGGCTCAAGCCTGCGGATCATGCCGGAAGACAAGTGGATGCCGCTCGTCAAGGAACGCACCATGGCTGCGATGATGGTGATGATCCGCGAGGATCTAGCGGCTCTCAACGTTCATCACGACGTGTTCTTCTCCGAGCGCACGCTGCATGCGGACGGCGCAACGCCCATTCGCAACGCCATCAACGACCTGACCTTCAAGGGACACGTCTATAAGGGCACATTGCCGCCGCCGAAGGGGCAGTTGCCGGAAGATTGGGAAGACCGGGAGCAGACACTGTTCCGTTCGACGGAAGTCGGCGACGATATCGACCGGCCGCTGATCAAGTCGGATGGTTCCTATACTTACTTCGCTGCCGACGTTGCCTATTTCAAGGACAAGTTCGATCGCGGCTTCAACGAGATGATCTATGTTCTCGGCGCCGACCACGGTGGCTACGTCAAGCGTCTGGAAGCCGTGGCGCGGGCTGTATCCGGCGGCGCTTCGAAGCTGACGGTGTTGCTGTGCCAGTTGGTCAAGCTCTACCGCGATGGCGAACCTGTGAAGATGTCGAAGCGTTCGGGTGATTTCGTCACGCTGCGGGATGTCGTCGAGGAAGTCGGCCGCGATTCGGTGCGGTTCATGATGATCTATCGCAAGAGTTCCGAACCGCTGGACTTCGATTTCGCCAAGGTTACGGAACAGTCGAAGGATAATCCGGTCTTCTACGTGCAGTATGCCCATGCGCGCTGCATGTCGGTTTTCCGGCAGGCGGGGGCGGCTTTCCCGGATATCGATTTCGCCACCGTTGATCTCGCAGGGGCCATCAATGGCAACATCTCTGATTCGAACGAGCTGCAGCTGGTTGCCAAACTGGCAGAATATCCGCGTATTATCGAGGCTGCGGCACTGTCGCAGGAGCCTCATCGGATCGCATTTTACCTTTATGATCTTGCCAGCGCCTTCCACGCGCACTGGAATAAAGGTAAAGAGTCTCCAGAATTACGTTTTGTTAACGATAAAAATGGAGAATTGACTATTGCCAGACTTGGGCTGGTGCGTGCTGTCGCCTCGGTGTTGAAATCGGGCCTGTCTATTACAGGTACCGCTGCACCGGATGAGATGCGATAGTATTGTCACCATTTACCCACAATGCACTGGCAATGACTGGCTAGTAGTTGTGAGTGGAGCGTATGGCAGACAAACAATTGGCACGAAGCGGGACTGCGGATTTCGGCGTTTTGGCGGACGATGATCCCTTGGCAGAACTCGCCCGCATTGTCGGCTATGACAATCGGCCTGCGGTCCAGCAGCTACAGGAACTCGAACGGCATCGCGAGATGGTGAACAGGGAGCCCGTGCTCGCTGAGCCGGTTCTCGATCTCGAAGACGAGCTTCTGCGCGAATTCGATGTCTATGACGCGCCGCAGGCCGTTCCGGCCGTGCACGTGCCGGAGCCGGTTGGTGTCGTCGAGCCCGCTTTTCATGCGCCAGTGGAAAATGAATACGATCAGGTACCTGTAGCTTACATCGAGCCTGCACCCGTCGAGCAATGGCAGGCAGAGCCCGCCGTTGACGCTGCCGAGCCTGTGGCAGAGATCGAGCCTGTTCCTGTCGAAGAGCCGGTTTTCGCGCAGGCCTATACTGTCGAGACGGATGTGCAGGATGATTCGATAGCGCATTCCTGGGCGGAGCCTGCAGCCGCTGCACCTGAAGCCGATAGCGGCTGGGCGGTGGAGCAATGGGAAGAGCCCGGTTTCGATGCAGCCGATCTTGAGCGCGAGCTTGAGTTGTCCATCGGCTATGATGATGCGCCGGCGGTTGAAGACCCGCTGATCGAGGCACGGCATATCGAGCCTGACCAGCACTACGCTGCCGAAATCGCCACGGTCGAGCCGCAGCCGGTTGCTGCCTCCGCTTTGCCGGAGTTTGCTGAGCCTGTCGTTGCTGCGCCCGAAGCTGCGGCGCCGCAGGAGTTGCCGCAATGGCAGCCGGAAGCCCCCGCCGCATCGGGCGACGTTGTGATTTCGTCGCGGGATTCGCACGGCATCGATGCCTTGCTGGCGGACATCGAGCGGTTTCCCGTTCCGGCCACAGCGCCTGTGAAGGCCGCGCCCACGATCGAAACTGCGCGCAAGGTCAACTACCCCTTCACGCCGACATTCAGCCGGGCGACGCCTGTTGCTTCTAATGGCGGTTCCACGTTGCAGAAGGCTTTCGCAACGCCGCTGCCGGCGGCAGTTGTGCCTGCGGCTGTGCTGCCGGCTGTCACAGAAGTGGCCTATCAGGCTCCTGTTGAGCCAGTCGTCGTAGAGGCGGCGCCGGCTCTGAAATCGACTGCCGACCGCGAGCCCGATTTTGACCTCGATACGTTCGAGATTGATCTTTCCGGCCTCGACCTGGATATCGATCCGTCCGAGTTTGAGGTTGCCGCTCGGGAAACCGCTTTTGCGCCGGTCAAGGCTGCTACCGCAGAGCCGGTCGCTGCTCCGGTTATGGCCTCGTATACATCTGCTCCCGAAGTTGCCACCGTTGCAGAAATCGAAGAGCCTGCCAGCGAAGAGCTGGAAAGCGCTCTGCCGTTCGATCCATCGATGATTGCCGAAACGGAAGAAAGCCTGACGACGATTGCGGATCTCAACGTTCCGCAATTACCCGTTGTCGAGCAGGAACGCCCGGCTGTTCATCATACGGACTACGATCTCGACATCGATGCCGAGATGGCGCAACTTTTCGGAACGCCGACCCGTGCAGCGCCGGGCGCGAGCCGGGTTGCGGATAGTGAACACGTTGCCGTCACGCAAGCTGCTGCCCCGGTCCATGCTTCCGGCGCGCCTGTCGAGACCGATTTCGATGAATTCGAAAAGGCCATGGAAGAGGACTTCCGCCTATCGCTGAGCCAGCGGCAGGAAACGGATCCGTCCTCTGATCGCCTGGCTGTTGGTTCCGGCTATGCCGCCAACAACGATTACGATGACGAGCGCCGCGGCTCGGGAAAGCGCCGTCTGGCATTGCTTGCCGCAACGGTCGCCGGCTTGGCGATCTTCGGCGGCGTCGGCGTCTATGCTTTCATGGGCGGCACCGGTTCTGCGCTGTCCGGCGGCGAGCCGAAAATCATCCTGGCGGACAAGTCGCCGGTCAAGATGGTGCCGGTGGAGAAGGGCGGCAAGACCGTTCCGAACCAGGACAAGGCCGTTTACGACCGTGTTGCCGGTGCGCAGGACACCACGCCACAGCAGGGTACGCTGGTTTCCTCCACCGAGGAGCCGATGGACGTGGTTCAGCGGACGCTGACGCCGGAAAATCTGCCAAACGAAGGCGCCGATGACGACCTTCCCGGCGTGATGCCGGTGGATGAAGATGGCAGCGCCCGGCTTTTGCCGGACGGACAGACAGCGGACAATACGGCGTCCGACGCAGAACAGTCACCTGCCGTGTCGCCGCGCAAGGTTCGCACGATGATCGTCAAGCCTGACGGTACGCTGGTCGCCCGCGAGGAACCGGTCGCCGATCCGCAGGCGAATGTTGCCGCCAATAACGGCGATCCGCTGGTCAATGTCGTCAAGACAACGACCTTGACCAGGCCGATTGAGACCGCTTCGACACCGAAGTCGCAGCCGGTGGTGGACCAGCTTGCCGAGCAGGGGCAGAAGAGTGCGCTTGCCGAAGCCGCCGCCGCAACGGTTGATGAAACCGCACCGGTCCGCCCCGTCAAGACGACGGATGTTGCCAATGCCAATCCCGTGCCCCAGACGCGCCCGGCAGCAGAACAGAAGGTTGTCGATACCTTCAAGTCCGATGCGGCTGCAACGCAGCCCACTGCGCAAGCGCAGCCTGCTGCTGAAGCAAAGCCGGTCGAGACTGCCTCGATTGCGCCCGGTACCTATGTAATCCAGATCGCATCGCTGCCGTCTGAAGCCGAAGCCCAGACGTCCTACAAGACGCTTTCCGGCAAGTTCGGCAGTGTCATCGGCGGCAAGGGGGTCGATATCAAGAAGGCGGAAATTGCGGGCAAGGGAACCTATTACCGGGTTCGTATTCCTGCAGGCTCCCGCGATGCCGCCAACGCGATGTGCGCCCAGTACAAGAGCGCCGGCGGCAGCTGCCTGGTGACGCGATAGTCTCATCCAACAAACACGCTGCTGAAGGCGCGGCCCAACGGCCGCGCCTTCAGCATGTGCGGGCTTGGCCACAACAGTTGTGAATGGTGAGGCAAGACGAGAAACTGGCTTTCGCCATGCCGAGCGCTGCGGCTATCATGGCTGCATGACCGAATCAAAAGCATTCATTTCGGGCTGCAAAGGCCTGACCATCACCCCGGACGAAAAGGCCTTCTTTGCGGACGAGCGTCCGTGGGGCTTCATTCTGTTCGGACGCAATATTGGCGAAGCCAACCAGATCGCCGATCTGACGGCCTCCTTGCGCGACAGTATCGGCAATCCCGATGCGCCAGTGCTGATCGACCAGGAAGGCGGCCGCGTCCAGCGCATCCGCCCGCCGATTGTCGCGCAGTATCCGAATGGTGCGGCGATCGGCGAAATCTATCGCCGCGATCGCGAGCAGGGGCTGCGCGCCGCCTGGCTGATGTCGCGCCTGCATGCGTTTGACCTGATGCGGTTCGGCATCACCATCGATTGCCTGCCAGTGCTCGACGTGCCAATCGAAGGCAGCAGCGACGTCATTGGCAATCGCGCCTATGGCTATGATCCCCGCGCCGTTGCGGAAATAGGAGCAGCAGCTGCTGCTGGCCTCAAGGCAGGTGGCATGCTGCCGGTGATGAAGCATATGCCGGGCCATGGCCGGGCCTTTGTCGATTCGCATCACAAGCTGCCGATAGTCGATGTTTCCTTCGACGAACTGGCCAAGAGCGACTTCCTGCCTTTCGTTGCGATGAAGAATGAACTGATGGGCATGTCGGCCCATATCGTTTTCACCGCCATCGATCCGGACAATCCGGCAACGACATCGGCCAAGTTGGTGCGTGACGTCATTCGCGGCCATATTGGTTTCGATGGTCTTTTGATGTCGGACGACGTCTCGATGAATGCGCTTGCAGGCGATATCGAGGCGCGGGCACGCGGCATTATTGCAGCAGGACTCGATCTGGTGTTGCATTGCCATGGCATCATGGATGAAATGCATCAGGTAGCGCGGGTGGTCCCGGTCATTTCCGGAGACAGGCTGCGCCGTGTGAAGGCCGTTGAGGCTGGTTTTGCCAAGCCCGACGCCTCTGACGAGGCAGCGTTGCGGGAAGAATTTAACGGCATGCTGGCTATCGCATAGGAGGCATGGGCTGATTTCAGGGGCAGGGGTAATCGTGAGCAACGCCGGCGACATGCAGAAGAAACCGGTGACAAGGGCGCCGATGGACCCGCTGTGGCAGGATGAGCCCTCCGATCGCGGCCTGCATGAGGAAGAGTTGGTCGTCGATATCGCCGGCTTCGAAGGCCCGCTCGATCTTCTCTTGCATCTCGCCCGCAACCAGCGCGTCGATCTCGCCCGTATTTCCGTGCTGGCGCTTGCCGAGCAGTATATCGCCTTCATCGATCGCGCCCGCAGCATCCGGCTTGAGCTTGCGGCAGATTATCTGGTGATGGCCGCCTGGCTTGCGTTCCTGAAGTCCCGCCTGCTGATCCCCCAGCAGGCAAAGGACGAGGGGCCGTCCGGCGAGGAAATGGCTTCGGCTCTGGCCTTCCGCCTCAAGCGTCTCGAAGCCATGCGCGAGGCAGCGACCCGGCTGATAAACCGCAATCGGCTTGGCCGCGATGTGTTTGCCCGCGGTGCGCCCGAGCATATGCCCGTCGAAAAGAAATCCGCCTTCGAGGCTTCGCTCTACGATCTGCTCAATGCCTATGCGTCGCTGCGCCAGCGCGAGGCGGTGATGCAGGTGACGATCGAGAAGCGGCAGGTCTGGTCGCTTGCCGATGCGCGGCTTCTGCTCGCCCGGCTGATCGGCGATATGGTCGACTGGACGGCGCTTGATCATTTTCTGCTGCGCTACATGACGAGCCCGAAGGAACGCGCCACGGCAATTGCCAGCTCTTTTGCCGCTTCGCTGGAAATGGTGCGCGAAGGGCGCCTCGAAATCCGCCAGGATGGAGCATTCGCGCCGATCTACCTGCGCCAGGGACCGAACCCGCTGACCCCCGAGGGGCTGGCGGCTATGGAGGCGGGGCGTGATTGAGCCGCAAGAGCGTCTGCCGGGCATGATCGAGGAAGAGGACGGCGCAGAGGCAACCACCCTCCTGATTGACCCACGGATCGAACTCGAAGCCGAACGCATCGCCGAGGCTTTGGTTTTCGCCTCGGCCCAGCCGGTCTCAGAGGGCTATATCGACGCGCGCCTGCCACAAGGGGCAGACGTGCGGCGCATCATGATGCGGTTGAAATCCATCTATGCCGGCCGCGGTGTCAATCTGTTGCAGGTCGGCGATTACTGGGCGTTCCGCACAGCCGCCGATCTTTCCTTTGTCGTGCAGGCCGATGAAAACGAGGTACGCAAGCTGTCGCGGGCAGCCCTCGAAGTGCTGGCAATCATTGCCTACCACCAACCGGTGACTCGGGCCGAAATCGAGGATATTCGCGGTGTTCAGACGTCCAAGGGCACGCTCGATGTCCTGATGGAGGCGGGCTGGATCCGTTTTCGCGGCCGCCGGCGTACACCCGGCAGGCCGGTGACATTCGGCAGCACGCGGGACTTCCTCGATCACTTCGGGCTGGAGGAATTGCGCGACCTTCCGGGCCTTGAGGAGTTGAAGGGGGCAGGACTGCTGTCCGGCCGCATTCCGGCCAATTTCCAGATTCCGGTGCCGCTCGGCGATGACGGTTTTGGCGAGGACGAAGATCCGATCACGCAGCTCGATCTGGAAGAACTCGGCCTGCTGCCGCCATCGGGCGGGGACGGCGAATAGCGCTGCGTCCTTATCCTATTCCTTCCACAGGTTGTCTGGTCACGTCCTCGTGAACTTGCGGTCAGAGTGCGCTGGAAAGTTCGGATATTCATACGGTTGGCTGTATCTCCGCCTCAGTCTCGGTGTAAGGATTGCGCGACGGGCACCTTTCCGCTAACCAGCGAAACGGATTGCTGTTTGAAAAAGATGGTTGAACATCTTAAATCGGGGTTACAGGCTTCAAGGGAGTAAGAATATGGGTTCCTTTAGTATCTGGCATTGGCTGATCGTTCTGGTCGTCGTTCTGCTGCTGTTCGGCCGTGGCAAGATCCCCGAACTGATGGGCGACGTTGCCAAGGGCATCAAGAGCTTCAAGAAGGGCATGACCGAAGACGAGACGGCGACAGCCGAAAAGGGCGTCGACGGCAAGACGGTCGAACACAAATCCGACGAAGTCCGCTGATCATGCATTTTGTTCAGGGCCTGACCCAGCGGGGCAGGCCCTGTCGCCTTCGGTTTTGTGGAGTTCCTGAGAATGCTTGATGTCGGCTGGACCGAGCTTGTCGTTATTGCCATCGTTCTGATCATTGTGGTTGGCCCAAAGGATTTGCCACCTATGCTGCGAACCTTTGGTAAGATGATGACGAAGATGCGCGGCATGGCGAACGATTTCCGGCAGCAATTCGACGAAGCACTGAAGGAAGCCGACCTCGACGACGTGCGAAAGACGCTGAGCGATGCACAGAAGCTCAATCCGGCCAACACCATTCGCGAGGCGATGAACCCGCTCAGGCAGATGGGCAACGATATCAAGGCCGATTTGCAGAAGGCGACCGCAGTCGAGAACAAGCCGAGGCAACCGGACGTGCCGGCGCCGTCGGAAGTTTCAGCTGATGCCGTCGTTCCATCGGAGCAGCCGAAGGTCGATCCCGTTGCCGCCGCCGCTATCGCATCCGCAGCCAAGCAGATGGACCGTGCCGCTGAAGCAGAAAAGCCGGCTGAAGCAGAAAAGCCGAAAGCCAAGCGTGTTTCAAGGCCGAAGACGGTGGGAGCCGAAGCCGCTGTTGTGCCAGTTGCGAAAGCGCCGGCGAAAAAGGCGAAGGTGGTCGCTTCTAGTGTTGCGAAAGCGGCCGTCAGCAAGCCAGCTGCCAAGACGACGAAGAAAAGAGGTGACGCATGAGCGGCGATATCGAAGACAAGCCCCAGCCGCTGATGGCGCACCTGATTGAATTGCGCGCGCGCCTGATCTGGGCCGTCGGTGCGTTCTTCGTGGCGTTCCTCGTCTGCTTTTATTTTGCCAAGGGTATCTTCAATATTCTTGTCCAGCCCTTCAAATGGGCTGTCGGCTGGGCCGGGCTCAATCACGGTTCGGTCGAGTTGATCTATACCGCGCCGCAGGAGTTTTTCTTCACGCAGATCAAGGTGGCGATGTTCAGCGCGCTGGTGATCGCGTTTCCGGTGATTGCCTCGCAGGTCTATAAATTCGTGGCGCCGGGCCTCTACAAGAACGAGCGGGCAGCTTTCCTGCCGTTCCTGATCGCCTCGCCGCTGCTGTTCATCCTGGGCGGCTGCCTCGTCTATTTCTTCTTCACGCCGATGGTCATGTGGTTCTTCCTGGCCATGCAGCAGGATGGCGGCGAGGGGCAGGTATCGATCCAGCTTCTTCCCAAGGTGTCCGAATATCTCAGCCTGATCATGTCGCTTATCTTCGCGTTCGGCCTGGTATTTCAGCTGCCGGTCATCACCACGCTTTTGGCGCGCGTTGGTTTCGTGACGGCGGATGGCCTGAAGGCAAAGCGCAAATACGCAATCGTCATAGCGTTCATCGCAGCTGCGATCCTGACGCCGCCGGATCCGGTATCCCAGATCGGCCTTGCCCTGCCAGCCATCCTTCTCTACGAGATTTCCATCTACACGGCCCGACTCATCGAGCGGCAACGGGCGCGCGACGCTGCTGCGCGTGAGGTTGCCGAGGCGGAAGAAAACATCGGCTGATACGCGAGCCGTATCAGCCGATGAGTTCGGGTCTCAGTTTTTACCAAGACCGATCAGGACCTGAACGACCATGCTTGATATCAAATGGATTAGGGACAATGCCGAAGCCCTGGACGCCGCACTCGCAAAGCGCGGCGCCAAGCCCCTGTCGGCTGCACTGATTTCGCTCGATGAAAAGCGCCGCTCCCTCGTTCAGTCGCTGCAGGACATGCAGTCGCGCCGCAATGCCGCCTCCAAGGAAATCGGCGCTGCGATGGCGCAGAAGAACAGCGAGCTTGCCGACAAGCTGAAGGCGGAAGTGGCCGAGTTGAAGACCACGATGCCGGCACTGGAAGAGGAAAACCGGCTGACGGACGCCACCCTCATCGAGGCGCTGTCCAGCATTCCGAATATTCCACTCGACGATGTCCCTGTCGGCAGCGATGAACACGGCAACGTGGTCAAGCACAGCCATGGCCAGAAGCCGGGCTGGAATCACAAGCCGAAGGAACATTTCGAAATCGGCGAAGAGCTCGGCTGGCTCGATTTCGAGGGTGCCGCCAAGATCGCCGGGTCGCGCTTCACCATCGTCAAGGGCCAGCTGGCGCGCCTTGAGCGGGCGCTCGGGCAGTTCATGCTTGACCTGCACACAAGTGAACACGGCTATCTCGAAGTCCAGCCGCCGCTGATGACGCGTGACGAAGCCATGTATGGCACGGGCCAGCTTCCGAAGTTTTCCGAGGACCTGTTCAAGACCACCGATGGCCGCTGGTTGATCCCTACCGCCGAAGTGCCACTGACCAATATGGTGCGCGAACAAATTCTGGACGCTGAAACGCTGCCACTGCGCTTCACGGCACTGACGCCCTGCTTCCGTTCGGAGGCAGGTTCCGCCGGCCGCGACACCCGCGGCATGCTGCGCCAGCATCAATTCAACAAGGTCGAACTCGTCTCGATTACCGATGCCGACAATTCGATCGATGAACATGAGCGCATGACGGCCTGCGCCGAGGAGGTCCTGAAACGCCTTGATCTGCACTACCGGGTGATGACGCTCTGCACGGGCGACATGGGCTTTGGTGCGCGCAAGACCTACGACCTGGAAGTCTGGCTGCCGGGGCAGGATGCCTACCGCGAAATTTCGTCCTGCTCGGTCTGCGGCGATTTCCAGGCGCGGCGGATGAACACCCGCTACCGGGTAAAGGACGACAAGGCCCTGAAGTTTGTTCACACGTTGAACGGTTCGGGTACCGCTGTCGGCCGAGCCTTGATCGCCGTCATCGAAAACTATCTGAATGAAGACGGATCGGTAACCATCCCGGCCGTATTGTTGCCCTATATGGGCGGCCTCACGAAGATCGAAAAGGCCGGTTGAGCCGCGTCTTGCGGCAGGGGTTAAGATGCGAATTCTGCTGACAAATGACGATGGCATCCACGCCGAAGGCCTTGCCGTGCTCAAACGTATTGCCCGGACGATCTCCGAAGACGTCTGGGTGGTGGCACCGGAAACCGACCAGAGCGGCCTTGCACATTCTCTGACCCTGTCGGAGCCTTTGCGGCTGCGGCAGATTTCGGAAAAGCACTTTGCGCTGCGCGGTACGCCGACCGATTGCGTCATCATGGGCGTGCGCAAGGTTCTCGATATCAAGCCGGACCTCATTCTGTCCGGGGTCAACGTCGGCGCCAACATGGCCGATGACGTCACCTATTCCGGCACGATCGCCGGCGCCATCGAAGGCACGCTGCAGGGCATCCGCTCGTTTGCGCTCAGCCAAGCCTATCGCCATGCGGATGGCGGCATTGTTCCGTGGGATGTCGTGGAAACCCATGCGCCAAAACTTCTGAAGAAGCTGATGACGCTCGATCTGCCGGACGGAACATTCCTCAACCTGAACTTTCCCAACTGTTCGGCTGATGCCGTGACCGGTACCGAGGTGACATGCCAGGGAAAGCTTGATTTCGGCCTGTCGATCGATGAGCGCTCTGACGGACGTGGTCATCCCTACTACTGGCTTCGTTTCGGCGAGCGCTTTGGCGATTTCCGGGCGGGAACCGATATCCATGCGATCCGCGAGCACAAGATATCCGTGACGCCGCTGAAGCTCGATCTGACCGATTATGCCGTACAGGATCGGGTTGCCCGCGCGCTTCTCGACGGAGAGGCAGATTGAGCCCGCGCGTCGTTGAGCAGGAGGGGTTTGCAGCCTTGGTGTTGCGCCTGCGGGCTGAGGGCATATCCAACAAGGAGCTGCTCAACGCCGTCGAGCAGACGCCACGTTCGATTTTCACCCCGCCGCAATATCAGGAAAATGCCTATTCCTCACGGCTCGTTCCGCTAGAGTGTGGCGCCTTCATGGAAGGCTTCGATTTTGCCGTGCGGCTTTTGCACTGCCTGAATGTCAAGGCGGGCCAGCGCGTGCTTGAGGTCGGTACCGGCAGCGGGTTTACGGCCGGCGTGATGGGACGGATGGCCGAGCGGGTGCTGAGCATCGAGCGTTACAAGACGCTTGCGACCGGCGCCCAGCGAAACCTTGAAAAGGCCGGTATCCGCAATGTGATCGTCCGCCAAGCGGATGGCAGCATCGGACCGACGGGCGAGGGGACCTTTGACCGCATTCTGGTGACCACAGCATTCTCCAGCTTGCCACGGGTCTTTTCCGATCACCTCGTCTCGGGTGGCATTCTCATTGTGCCCATCATGATGAGCGAAACCGAATGCAAGATCGTCCGGCTGACGCGCACGGGCAGCCGCTTTGATCGTGAAGATCTGTTCGAGGCGCCATATCTGCCGTTCGTTCCGCAAGTTGCTTCATATCTCTGATTGCGAATATTGCTTCGGCCGCGTTTATATCCAAAAAACTTCAAAGAACCCGGCTTTCGCAGGTCGATTCCCGAGATTGTTGCTGCAACGCAGCGCAATGTTTTCCAGCCGAATTTTCTTTATAGTAATTTATCGATGTAAAAACAGGGCGTTAACCTTTCGTTAATAATGGTCAGTTTGGCGCAAGCTTCGGGGCCTAACCGAATTCTGCGCATAAAAGTCATATATCCGAGCTGACCTCTGAAGTGATGCGTGTTTGTCAGTTCTATTCCAGGCGTAGAAACGCAAGGAGCGGCAGATGCAGATCGCGAACAGATTGACCTCGGCGACAGCCGGAGATGGACTGAACAACCTTGCCGGCCGCGCGGCGGTGCAAGGTACATCCGGAAATCGGGAAGATTCCAGTGCATCCGCATCGCTGACCGGCGGCTACGATCCCTCCTCTCGCGTCTCGCTCTCTGCGGAGGCATTGCTGTTTTTGGGGCGGACAAAGCGTGTTCAGGAAAAATACCCGGCGCTGACCAAGGATGAATGGAGCAACAAGCTATCGCCGCAATTGGCCGCCCGCGAATACCAGGCCTTTGGCAAATACAGCGAGACAGGTGACCACAAGGCCTACTATCGCGCCTTTATCGAATACTATGACAACCTTCGGCCGGAAGACCAGAATAGCCTGCGCTATTTCGGCACGCGCGATGCGGCTATCGCCGGCGCGCGTTCGGTCGCATACAGCGACGAAAGTGGCATAGACGGTGGCTCGGCGTTTCAGACGCTCGTCAGCGTTCTGCTCGATGCCGACAAGGTGCAATCGGAATTGACCGCTGTCCAGGATACCGGCGGCATGATCACCGGTGACATGTTCGGCTGGGATAGCGGTACGATCAGTTATGAGGATGTATCGCAGACACGCGGCGCGCTCTCCGAGATCGAGAAGTTCTACCAGGAAAGTTTTTGAGCTCTCGACCTCAGTCAGTTCAGGCTGCCGGGCAAAGGCCACAAACTCTGCCTTGATGACTCCCGAGGCGGCCCATCTACATTTACCGTATTCCGCATTTTACATCGGCTTGGCCCATGTATGCGCCAAGTCACGAGGCCCAGTCGCGAGCGTCCGCGACGGCGGCTTGCGATCATGGTTATCAATTCATCAAAAAAAGTAGAAGCTAATATCGGTTTTAACCGCGCGGTAACTCTAATGCGTTTTAATCATTTTACACCGAGTTGTGTTCCAAGTGGGTAAAGTGTCATGCGTATTAGAGTTTCGTCAAGTGTGGGAAAGTCCGTCGTTCGCCTGCTTGCGGCGGTGTTGCTGGCAAGTGTTGCCACCGGCTGTAGCTCGGATGCATCACGCTTCGGAGGTCTCTTCTCCAAGTCGGATAACCTGACGACCAACTCCATCGCCGGCAGCAATGTTCCCATTCCGCGCAGCGATGTGCAGGGTGGCAGTCTGGCAGCGGCGCCAGTGGGTCAGGTCAATCGTCAAGAGGCGGTCAGTCAGCCATTCCCTGATCCGGTGAACACTGCGTCGGCGCCGGTTTCTCGAGCTCGGGAAGCTTCGACGCCCATCAACGTTCAGCGCGGGGTTCTTGCTGATCCTACGGCTAAAACCCGTGACAGCTCGCTCTCCCAGCCATTCCCAGCGGCGCGTGAAACGGCAAAGGCCGAGCAGAAGCTCAATGCCGATCCGATCTCAACGGCGACGACATCCAAGGGGGGCTGGTCGACAACGAATGCGCCTGCTGTCCTCCTGCGCCAGGGCGATACGGTCGCGACGCTCTCCAAGCGTTTCGGTGTGCCGGAGAAGGAAATCCTCAAGGCTAACGGCCTGACGTCTTCATCCCAGGCGGAACCTGGTCAGCGTATTCTGATCCCGACCTTCGGTGTTGCCGGCAGTGCTGCCAAGGCGTCCGCATCGGACGCTGCCGCCAGCCTTGATGTCGACAAGCAGAAGAATATCCCGGGTCAGCCGGATAGCCGCGACGTGGCAATCCTGCCCGGCCAGTCCCAGTCCCGTGAAAAGGGCGTCAACCGCACCGATATGGCCGCTGGTAAGCAGCCGGTTTCCGGCGATGGCAACGGCCAGGGCGGCACTTATACGGTCAAGGCCGGTGATTCTATCAACCGGATTGCCAAGGCGAACGGTGTATCGGTTGATGCGCTACGCAAGGAAAACGGCCTGACCAGTGCTGCAATCCGCATCGGCCAGACGTTGAAAATTCCGGGTGGCAATGCTTCGGGTGCGGATCAGGTCGTCACGGCGTCTGTTCCGAAGAAGGCCGACGCGAAGGTTGCCAAGGCTGACGGCAACAAGCCGGCCGAATATACGGCGCCTGTCGCCAAGCAGTCGGTGACGGAAGTCGCGTCAAAAGAGGACACGACCGAGGCGTCGCCGAAGGCCACAGGCATCAGCAAATATCGCTGGCCGGTTCGCGGTGCGGTCATTGCCGGCTACGGCGCCAATGTCGAAGGCAATCGTAACGACGGTATCAACATCTCGGTTCCCGAAGGCACGCCGATCAAGGCAGCCGAAAACGGTGTGGTCATCTATTCCGGCAGCAGCCTGAAGGAACTCGGCAATGCCGTTCTGGTTCGCCACGACGACGGCACGGTTACGGTTTACGGCAATGCGTCGGAGCTGAAAGTTCAGCGCGGCCAGAAGATCCAGCGCGGCCAGACGCTGGCAGCATCCGGCATGAGCGGCACGGCGACACAGCCGCAGGTTCACTTCGAGGTGCGCAAGAATGCCAGCGCGGTCAACCCGGCGACGTTCCTCGAGTAGTCTGGCGCCACCATTCACTGAGCAAAAAGAAAAGCCCCGTTTCGGGGCTTTTCTGCGTTCAGACCAGATCGATTTTCTTCTGCGAGCGGCCGGCCAGATCCTGGATGAACTGCCAGGCGACACGGCCGGAGCGCGCGCCGCGCGTCGTGCTCCATTCCAGTGCGTCGGCGTGAAGCTGCTTGGGGTCGGCCTCTAAGCCGAAATGAGCGGCATAACCGTCGATCATCGCCAGATAGTCGTCCTGGCTGCATTTGTAGAACCCGAGCCAGAGCCCAAAGCGGTCGGACAGCGAGACCTTTTCTTCGACTGCCTCGGATGGATTGATCGCCGTCGATTGCTCGTTTTCCATCATATGTCGTGGCAACAGATGCCGGCGATTGGATGTTGCATAGAGCAGAACATTGGCCGGCCGGCCCTCAATGCCGCCGTCGAGCACGGCTTTCAGCGATTTGTAGGATGTATCGTCGTGATCGAAGGACAGGTCGTCGCAGAAGACGATGACCGGGACCGGCGCGGTCTTCAGGATTTCCATCAGGGTCGGCAGCGTAGCGATATCTTCGCGATGCACTTCCACCAGTTTCAGACGAACGCCTGCATCCGCAGCGACGCTGGCGTGAACCGCCTTGACCAGCGAGGACTTTCCCATGCCGCGCGCGCCCCAGAGCAGCACGTTGTTGGCCGGAAAACCTTGTGCGAACCGAAGCGTATTGTCGAACAGGATATCGCGGACATGATCAACGCTTTGGATCAGCTTGAGCTCGACACGGTTCGGCTTGGTCACCGGCTGGAGATGCAGGCGCTGGGGCGACCAGACGAAGCATTCAGCCGCATCCCAGTCGTTGACGGCAGGGGATGGACCGGCGATCCGCTCGATGGCAGCCGACAGCTTGCGCATTTCGGCAATCAGAAGGTCTATTTTTGTGTCCTGCATGAGAGCTTCCCCGCTGGTGACTAGGATTTTGGCTGTGGGGCCAACCTGTCCGGTAGCATGGCTGACCTAACGGTAAAAGGCGTGAAATCCGGTAGAAAGAGCTTCTCCTCGGGCCGATTTCATGTATGAGGCTGAAGGCAGAAGCCGGTTGGTCTGTTGTTGCATTGAAATCAGCCTTTCCTATATTCCGGCGATCCGAAACGCGGGCATCCGTCCGCCAAACTGCATTCAAGGAGTGATTGATGTTCATTACCGAGGCATTCGCCCAGACGGCACCCGGCGCAAGCGCCGGCGGCGCTGATATTCTCATGTCCATCCTGCCGTTCCTGCTGATCTTCGTCGTGATGTACTTCCTGATCATCCGTCCGCAGCGCGCCAACATGAAGCGCCGCGAGGAACTGCTGAAGAACATCCGCCGCGGCGATCAGGTCGTCACCGGTGGTGGAATTCTCGGCAAGGTGACGAAGGTCGTCGATGACAGTGAACTCGAAGTCGAAATAGCTGACGGCGTGAAGATTCGTGTGGTACGCAGTGGTGTATCCGAAGTCCGGGTGAAGGGCGAACCTGTCAAGGAATAAGCTTGCGGGGGAGGCCGGGCACACTGGTCACCTTGTAACGACATTACCTTTGAGAGCTTCATGCCGTATTTTTCCCGCTGGAAAACCATCATCGTTTGGCTCGTCGTGCTGTTCAGCATTCTGGTCGCCCTGCCGAACGCAGTTTCGACCGCCAAGCTGGATACGCTGCCGAACTGGCTTCCGAAGAAGCAGATGATGCTCGGCCTCGACCTTCAGGGCGGATCGCAGATCACGCTGAAGGTCGAACGGGAAGATGTCGTCAAGACCCGCCTTCAGGCTGTTATCAATGATGTCGGCACGCGCCTTCGCGCTGCCGGCATCGGTTATTCCGGACTGTCGGGAACCGGGCAGGCGATTCAGCTTCGTCTTCGCGACCCGGCCCAGGCCGATGCTGCGCGGGCGGCATTGAAGGCCCTGACCGATCTGGTCAAGGCCACCGGCCTGACGAAGACCGACTTCAGCGAAGTCACTGTCGAGAATTCTCCCGATGGAGCCTTTTCGATCGCTGTCACCGATGACGGCATCAATCACAGGATCTCTGCCACACTCGACAGCGCGATCACGGTTTTGCACCGGCGCCTGACGGAGCTCGGTTCCCTGCAGCCGAAGATCCGCAGGCAGGGTGGCGACCGGATCATCGTCCAGATTCCCGGGCGTTATGATCCCGAGCAGATCAAATATATCCTCGGTCAGGCCGGAATATTGTCGTTTCGCAGCATCGATATGTCGATGCCGGTCCAGGATGTGGTCAACGGCCAGCCGCCGGTCAGTTCGGAAGTTCTCTATTCGGCCGACGACCCGCCGATCGGCTACCTGCTGCGCCGCCAGCCCATCATCGACAACGGCGATATCATCGACGCCCAATCAGCGGTCAATGCCCAGTCCGGCAACCCCGTTGTCAACCTGCGGCTCGGAGCCGAAGGCACCACTCGGTTTGCGCAGGCGACTGCCGACAATTCCGGCACAACGGTCGCCATCGTTCTGGACGGCGCGGTGATTGCGACGCCCTTGGTGCGCAAGGCGATCACCGATGGTACAGTCCAGCTTGTCGCGGACATGAGCCCGGAAGGGGCGGACGATCTGGCACTGCTGTTGCGCGCCGGAGCCTTGCCGACGCCGCTCACCGTTGTCGAGGAACGTTCGATCGGAGCGGGACGCGGCGCCGATTCCATCCATTCGATTATCACGGCCGGCGCAATCGGCGCCGTGCTCGTCATCGCCTTCATGGTTGGTTTTTACGGGCTGTTCGGCGCGGTTGCGAGCCTCGCCGTCGCTCTCAACGTGGTGATGATCATTGCCGTTCTGACCGCCACGGGGTTGCCTTTGACGCTGCCTGGCATCGCCGGAATCGTACTGACCATCGGCATGGCGGTCGATTCGAACGTTCTGATCTATGAACGCATCCGCGAAGAGGTACGGCAGGGACGCTCTGTGCGTGACGCTCTGCAATATGGTTTCTCGCGCGCCTTTGCCGCCATCGTCGATGCCAACATCACCACGCTGATTGCCGCCATCATCCTGCTGTTCCTTGGAACGGGTTCGGTGCGCGGATTTGCCGTGACGCTTGCCATTGGTATCGTCACCACGCTGTTCACCGCCTTTACCCTGACGCGGGTCATGCTCGAAATCTGGGTCGATCGCCGCCGTCCGACGGCCCTGCCGGATGGTATTCGCACCGGAATATTCGATGGTGCCGCACTGCGGTTCATGGCGATCCGCAATTATGTCTTCTCGCTGACAGCGCTTTTGTCGGTCGTCAGCATGCTTTTGTTCGGCGCGCTCGGCATCAATCTCGGCATCGATTTTTCCGGCGGCTCGGTGATCGAGCTGAAGGCACGTGAGGGCAATGCAGATATCGAGGATATTCGCGGCCGCCTCTATGAACTGAACATTGGTGACGTCACGGTAAAACCGTTCGGCTCGCCACAGGATGTGGTGGTTCGGGTGCATTCGCGTGATGGCGGCGAGAATGCCGAGCAGACATCGGTGATCATGATCCGGGGCGAGCTTGAGGATCAATACGAGTTCCGCCGCGTCGAAGTCGTCGGACCGTCGGTTTCCGGCGACCTGACTACGGCGGCTACTATCGGCGTGCTGGCTTCGCTTCTGGCGATCCTGATCTATATCTGGGTCCGGTTCGAATGGCAGTTTGCTGCAGGCGCCATCGTCGCCACGCTGCATGACGTCCTTCTGACCATCGGTCTGTTTGTCGTGACCGGCATGGAGTTCAATCTGACAAGCATCGCAGCTCTGCTGACGATCGTCGGTTATTCGCTCAACGATACCGTTGTCGTCTATGACCGCGTTCGCGAAAATCTCAGGCGATATCCGCGCATGCCCTTGCCGATCCTGCTCGACACGTCGATCAACCAGACCTTGTCGCGCACCGTGCTCACCGGGGCCACGACGATGCTGGCGCTGGCAGCCTTGTGTCTGTTCGGCGGCGAGGCGATCCAGTCTTTTGCGTTCGTGATGCTGTTCGGTGTGGCTGTCGGCACGTTCTCGTCGATCTATGTTGCGGGTCCGGTTCTCATCCTGTTCAAGCTGCGGCACGGAACACCGGGTGATGCTGAAAAAACCGGCGGCATTGGTGTACAGCCGGCCCGGGGAGCGCAGTAACATGCGAAAACCCATCGAAATCCGTAAGGCCCATTTTCCGGGCCGGGCGCCGATCGACAGTTATGGCAATGGCGGTTTTCGGTTTGCCGAAATGTCCCATCGTGGCTCGCTACTGATGCTGCCCTCGGGAATCTACGGCTGGGACATGGTGGAAGGCGATCCGTTGACCGTTGAAAATTTTCAGCGGGTTTTCGAGGAAGCGGCTGATATAGAGGTTATTCTCGTGGGCACCGGCAAGGACATCAGGCCTTTGCCGGCTGCCTTGAAGGCGGCGTTCAAGGAACATGGGATTTCATCCGATCCGATGAGCACGGGTGCTGCCATCCGAACCTATAACATCATGCTTGCCGAAGAACGCGCCGTCGCCGCCGCCTTCATTGTCGTCTGAACGATGCACATGCCAGAAAATACTGCCCTTGTTCCGCAGCCCGTCTACGACTTCAGTCTCGCTGCATTGCGCGACAGCGACCGCGATCGCTATCTCGCCTGTCTCCTGTCGCCGCAGGACAAACGCGGTCCGCTTTCGGCGCTCTATGCTTTCCACGCGGAGATTGCCCGCGTGCGCGATCTCGTGCGTGAGCCGCTGCCCGGCGAAATCCGGCTGCAATGGTGGCGCGATGTGCTCGATGACCCAACCGGCGCGAGCGGTGAGGGCAACCCGCTGGCCGAGGCGCTGCTTGCCTGCGTGAAGAGCCACAATCTGCCAGTCCCGGTGCTGCAGAACATGATCGATGCCCGCATCTTCGATCTCTATGACGATCCGATGGAAAGCCGTGCGTCGCTCGAAGGCTATGCGGGCGAAACGGCATCGGCGCTCATTCAGCTGGCAAGTCTGATTCTCGATCCCGCACAGGCGCAGAACTCGGCGTCTGCGGCCGGTCATGCCGGCGTTGCCCAGGCGATTGCCGGCCTTCTTCTGCTTCTGCCACTGCATCGTCGGCGTGGCCAGGTCTACTTCCCGGCCGAATTGCTGGCCGCGACCGGGCTTGATCGCGACAGTTTCCTCTTAGGCGACAACGAACAGTCCGTCAGCCTGGCCATCCGCGCGTTTGCCGGTCTTGGCCGCGAGCACCTTGCCAAGGCCCGGGCGGCTGCCGGTACCATTTCGCCGGTTAATCGTTATGCGTTCACTGCATTGGCGCTGGCAGAGCCGGTTTTCGATCGTGCCGAGCGGGCTGGATCAAAATTGTTCGAACATTCGATCGTGCCGCCACAATGGCGCCGGCAATGGTGGATGTGGAAGGCGGCCCGCAGCGGCAGATGGTAAAACGCAGACGGCGTCTTTTATATTCGTCAATGCTGTTGCGCGATACCGGCGGGCACATTGGCGCAAGGTTCGCCTTTTAGGGTCGCACCGTGTTATTGTCATGAACTGTAAAAGGGAGTCGGCGCCATGGGTTGGCCGATTGTCATTATCTGCATCGTGCTCGCAGGTTTTTTTTACATGCGGATGAAGGCGCGTGCCGAAAGCGACCGGCGTGAGCCAGATGCCGGTGTGGCAATCCTCGATTTTGGACGGGCCTTTCCCGAAGAAGCGATCAGGGCCATTCACTCCACAGTGGATGAGAAAGCCTATTTCGTCCGCCTGCATGACGGAAAAGCCGGTTTCATGGCAGCTCATGGCACGCATTTCGTGTGCCATCTGATCGAAGCCGGCAAGGTGAATGTCGGCAATTCCGATAGCGGGCGTGGCCTGAAAGTGCACTTCAGCGAATTTTGCTACCTCGACGGTGTCTATGAGTTTGCAAGCCCGGAAATAGCAGCAGAGGTTTCTCTCTGGCTGCTCGGGAGTTTCAAGCCGCAGTCCGAATTTGCGGTTCTTCCGACGGATTAGAGCAATTCCAGCAAAAGTGCGTAGCGGTTGCGTCCGGAATTGCGTCAAACCTTCTAAACTGTCTTCAGCCAGGCTGCGCAATCGTCCAGCGCCCGCTGCGCCACCAGCTGCTTCTTCATCACGGTCTTGTCCTTGCCGCGAAAGCGCTTGACGCCTTCGGGCTTGACGATGGCGCCCGGCTCAAGCAGCGGGAACAGTCCGAAATTGATGTTCATCGGCTGGAACGAGCGTTTTCCCGGTTCGTCATCCGAAACGATATGGCCGCCCGTGATGTGGTTGAGCAGCGAGCCGAAGGCGGTGGTCTCCGGAGGAAGCGGCAGTGATTGGCCCTTGCGCTCTGCGGCAGCGAAACGGCCGGCGAGCAGGCCGATGCTGGCGCTTTCGACATACCCTTCGCAGCCGGTGATCTGGCCGGCGAATCGCAGGCCTGGCCGTGTCTTCAGCGTCAGCGATCTGTCGAGCAGCACTGGTGAATTGATATAGGTGTTGCGGTGCAGGCCGCCGAGGCGGGCGAATTCGGCTTTCTCAAGCCCGGGAATCATCCGGATCACTTCCGCCTGCGCGCCGTATTTCAGCTTCGTCTGGAAACCGACCATATTGTAGAGCGTGCCAAGCGCATTGTCTTGGCGAAGCTGCACGACGGCATAGGCCTTGACCGTGGGGTTATGGGCGTTGGTGAGGCCCATCGGCTTCATCGGGCCATGACGCAGGGTTTCGCGGCCGCGCTCGGCCATGACCTCGATCGGCAGGCAGCCATCGAAATAGGGCGTGCCTTCCCATTCCTTGAAACCGGTCTTGTCACCGGCGATCAGCGCATCGACGAAGGCATTGTACTGAGCCTCGTCCATCGGGCAGTTTATATAGTCCTTGCCCGTGCCGCCCGGTCCGACCTTGTCGTAGCGGGACTGGAACCAGCAGATATCCATATCGATGCTCTCGGTATGGATGATCGGGGCGATGGCATCAAAGAAGGCCAGCGCGTCGGCGCCGGTTTCCGTCTGGATCGCCGTTGCAAGCGAAGGCGCCGTCAACGGGCCGGTGGCGATAACAGCCAGATCCCATTCCTTCGGCGGCAAACCGCTGACTTCCTCGCGCACAACGGTAATCAGCGGATGACTATCGATCGCCGCTGTCACCGCATCGGAGAAGCCATCCCGATCAACAGCCAGCGCTCCACCTGCCGGAACCTGGTTCTTGTCGGCGCAGGACATGATCAGCGAACCGGCAAGCCGCATCTCTGCGTGCAGGACGCCGACGGCATTGCTGGTGGCGTCATCGGAGCGGAAGGAGTTGGAACAGACCAGTTCGGCAAGGCCGTCGGTCTTGTGGGCATCCGTGCCACGGACGCCGCGCATCTCGTGGAGAATAACCGGAATGCCTGCCTCGGCGATCTGCCAGGCGGCTTCGGAGCCTGCGAGGCCACCGCCGATAACGTGGATGGGGGAGTGTGGGGATGTATCTGTCATGCGCCGTTTATTAGAGCAAGGCGGGCAGGAAGGAAACCGGTTCCGTGCGGTTGATATCGACGCAAGCCCGGAATCAAAAACGGCACCGTGTGGTGCCGTTTTTAGTCACTCGACATTCCCGGCCCGGTCAACGGACTGGGTCCGATTAACGGAAGGAACGCGAAGCGATGTTGCGGATGTCGAAGCGGGTGATACCGATGTCCGTCAGGGCGTGGTTGGACAGGTTGCCAAGTTCAGCAACGGTACGGCGGTAGTTGATCCAGCTTTTTGCGATACGAATCGGGTTCATGATCTTTTCCTTGAGAGATATAAATGAGCAGTGCAGTGATTGCCTGCTTCGTTGACATCCTTGTACGCCTTTCGCGGGAAAAGATGGAGTGCAAAGAAAATGCATCTGCTATGCGTTTGTGCAATGCGATGCTGTTTCGCTGGGCATTTTTTTCGAATGATGAAAAAGAAGCCATAGGTTAACAGTGCTGTCCGTGAAGCCGGAATTCATTTAACCGTTTGTTTTTTAGGTGTGTTTTTTGTGGTGAAATTGTGTTGCGGAGTGGGTTGCTAGCCGGATTGCACGGCATGGCGTGCCGAGTATGCTGTTGCAACGAAAATAGGCAGTCGCTGATATGCTGCACTGCGTCGAAAGCTATGGTTGATCTCTGACTGGGGGCGGGATGGGCAGTCAGGCCGTCCAAACCCTGCGGGCAGAATCTGGACGAAAAAAAACGCCCGCCGGTTTGAGCCGGAGGGCGTTTGGTCGCTGCGCATCAGGCTGGAAGAACCAGCCGGTTGCGAGACTTACTTGACTGCCTGACGGGCAACGTACTGGATGTCGCCACGGCCGATGCCGAGATCGTTCAGTTCGCGGTCGGTCATGCGACCGAGTTCGTTGCAGGTCTGACGATACTTGCGCCAATTGTTGAATGAGCGAGCGATATTCATGATGCTGGTCCTTTCTAGGTTTGCCAGCACCGTGCTGGCCCTCATCTGATGGTTGGAATATAGGCCGTTCCACCCCGAAATTACAGAGACAATGCTGCATCGCACCCATGCGCTTCTTGCAAGCCTCTATCTGCTCAGTGGCCACAACTTGACCAAATTCTATGCGCGTACGTGATCGCTAAAGAATGAGGCGTTGATGCCGTGGGGGTGGTGAACAAAAAACAACGCCCGTCAGGGGAGGAGGTCCGACGGGCGTTGCTTGTTCTGATCGACAACTGGGAGGAGGAGTGTTGCCGATCCCATCAGGGCGCGCTGGGAGGAGGGGTGCGCTGCCCTGAAGCTGTATTTAAGATAATTGTCGCCGGCGAGAATGTGTAGAGACAATGCCGAATGGCACCCATGTGGAGCGCGCATAGCTGGCGAGATTTTATAGCGCTGGCCTGGTCAAATTTTCAGCAACTGCGCGCCCGGCGCAGAACAAAGCCCGGAAAATAAAGGTTTTGTGATGAGGCTGAAACGAATAACGCCCGCTGGGGGAGGAGATCCAGCGGGCGTCATTTAAGGGGATGAGCAACTGGGAGGAGGAGTGTTGCCCATCGGATCGGAATGGCGCTGGGAGGAGGAATGCGCCAGTCCGAATTCTATAAAGCGAACCTTTCAGTTTGCTGGCCTTTTCCACTTTTGAGCGGAAGCGGCTGGCCTTGCCGCTGACGGCCCCGATCGCTTTCGCTGATCTCGTGCCGTCTTCTTGAATTCAAGATAGTTGCGGAGGCGTCATTTGTGCAGTGCAATATTCTCATGGATGATATGCAGCTTGCGCATGGCCTTGGTGGTTTCACCTCGAATGCTTCAAAGACATCATGATCGCATGCAAACCTTCATGCTTCGTTAACGATGATCCGGCCTCCGAAATTCGGTCAGTCAACCGTGTCGGCGCGTTGCTGAAAATGATGAGGCGAAGTGCGGAGTGCGGTGGTGTTTGATTCGAAAGGAATTTACCCGTCTGCGATTGGTCCTGCACGAGCGCTGCTGATCTAGGAATTGTTGATTCCTATGATATGTGTTGCCCAACACGCGCATGCAGGGGGATCGGTCGATGTACCGGGGACGGATCGAAAAAGACTTCAACACCTGGGTTTCCAAGGGGATGCTGGACCCCGCAGCCGCAAAGGCAATGCTGGCCGAATATGATGCCCGCGAAACCGTTTTCAGCGCGGGCAGGGTTCTTCTGGTTCTGGCTGCTATCTTGCTATCGGCTGCTATCCTGCTGCTGGTTGCCGCCAACTGGGAAGCGATCCCACGCCTCCTGCGCGTCGCCGGTATCGTTGGCCTCATCTGGGTCTTTTATCTGGCAGGTGCCGCCTGCCTGGGCCGTGGGTTTAAGGCAATGGGTGCCGCATTGCTGGTGCTTGCGACCATGACCTTCGGGGGTGCGATCGCGCTGGTCGGGCAAATGTACCACCTGTCAGGCGATGCGACGGATGCGCTGCTCGTCTGGTTCGCGGCAGCCTGCGTCGCGGCAATAACTTTTCGCTCCGCCGCGCTTGCGGTGCTCTGCGGTTTCCTGGCCTGGGCGGTGTTCGGCGAATTGGTGGTCGATAACGATGCGTCCTTCGAAGGGAACGGTTATATCTACCTCGTGCCGCTGCTGATCGTCGTTGTCATCGCATTGGTTCGCTACACCAATGCCGGCATTGCCCGGCATCTTGCATACCTTCTCGCCTTGGCCTGGCTCGGATGGTTTTACATCGAGCTGCCGGAGGTTTGGGTTGCTGGTCTTCTGTTCGGGGCCGGCCTGGTGGCGTTCCTGGTGGCGAGCCTTCCCCTGTCGCCGCTCTATCGTTTTGCCCGCGATGCCGGAGCCGCACCGGCGTTCTATAGCTTTGCGCTGGCCGTGATGGGGCTGGCCGCCTTGCATACGGAAGTCGATGGTCTTGGGCAGGAGATCGCGATTGGAGCAACGACGCTTGCAGTGGCACTTGGCGGTATTGCCATCGCCGGCCGGCTGAATGGCGCTGTCCGATTTCTTGGTTATGCAGTGTTTGCGGCCGAGACCCTTTATCTGGCGTCCGAGACGTTGGGCAGCATTCTTGGTACATCCGGCTTTTTCCTGATTGCCGGTGTCGTCGTCGCCCTGATCGCCTGGCTGGTCATTCGGCTGGAAAAGCGGCTTTCATCCAAAACCACAGTGGAAGGGAGCGCGGCATGAGCAGCAATCCGTTGATGAGGCCGTTATTCGCTGCGATCCTGGTGGCTTTGCTGCAGACTGCCTTCCTTGGCTACATGATCGAGAGCCGCGCATCGATCCTGCGCAACGGTGTCGATGTGGTGCTGAAGACAGTTCCCGTCGATCCGCGCGACTTGCTGCGCGGCGACTATGTCATTTTATCCTACGATATCTCGACCATTCCGGCCGACAAGGTGACCGGCGGCTTTCCCACCGAGGCAACCGACGCGCAGCTCTCCGTGCGCCTGGAAACGCAACCGGACGGTTTTTGGGGTGTTGCGGAAGCGTCCTTCAGCAGCCTTGCGCCAAAGGAGGGCAGCGTCATTGCCCGCAGCGCGCCATTCTATTTTTACCCCACGCCGGATAGCCCGCAGGCTTCGCTGAATGTCGATTACGGTATCGAGCGCTATTATGTGCCGGAAGGTGAGGGCAAGGTTCTGGAGGAAGCGCGCAATGCCAGCGCCCTGTCGGTGACCGCTCGGGTCGATGACGGCGGCCGGATGCAGATCCGTCTGATCGCGATCGATGGCAAGCCGCTCTATGAGGAGCCACTTTATTGAGGGTTGGATTCGGTTTCTTGGCCGGCAGGTGACAGGAACACGACAAAAGCCGCATTTTTCCACTCAACCCTATTTTTCCTTTGATCCCTTGGAAACGGGTGATATAGAGACGCCGCGCTCGGGAACGCCCTGAACCCGGTGCAGGTCTGTTGCAGGCGTTGTCGCCTAAGACTTTTCTGTGCCGACGTGAGCAGGCGCTGCGGTTTTTCTGAACGCGGGTATGGTGAAATTGGTAGACACGCCAGATTTAGGTTCTGGTGCTGTAAGGCGTGGGAGTTCAAGTCTCTCTACCCGCACCAGAATAAAAGGACGTCCAGGGCTTGCCTTGGCGTCGATCGAGAGGACGGCGCCATTTTGCTTGCAAAACGGTGACTGATTTGCGTAAAGCCACTCCCGGCAAATGGATCGGCTCAAGTGCTCGTGTACAAGAACACCGACAGAGCCCTGTCAACGTGAAATAAAGGTTTGAACATGCAGGTTATCGAAACGCTCGCTGAAGGGCTGAAGCGCGAACTCAAGGTCGTTATCCCGGCCAAGGACATGGAAGCTCGTATGAACGAGCGTCTCGCCGAAACCAAGGACAAGGTCCGCATCAACGGTTTCCGTCCGGGCAAGGTGCCTTTCGCCCATCTGAAGAAGATGTACGGCAAGTCGATCATGGCTGAGCTCGTCAACGAGCTCGTTCGCGAAAAGCCGACTGAAATCCTGTCTGAGCGCGGCGAAAAGTCTGCGACGCAGCCGGAAATCGCGATGACCGAGAACGAAGCCGAAGCGGACAAGATCCTCAGCGCTGAAGCCGATTTCGAATTCACGCTGGCTTACGAAATCATCCCGGCGATCGAACTCAAGGACGTCAGCGGCATCAAGGTGACCCGCGAAGTCGTTGATATCGACGAAGCCGAAGTGACCGAGCAGATCCTCAAGATCGCTGAAAATGCCCGCACGTATGAAACCAAGAAGGGCAAGGCCGCCAACGGCGACCGCGTCACTATCGATTACCTCGGCAAGGTCGACGGCGAAGCCTTCGACGGCGGCAAGGACGAAGATGCTGAGCTGGTTCTCGGCTCCAACCGTTTCATCCCGGGCTTTGAAGAACAGCTCGTTGGCCTGAAGGCTGGCGACGAGAAGGTCATCAATGTGACCTTCCCGGCTGAATACCCGGCTGCAAACCTTGCTGGCAAGGAAGCCACCTTCGACATCACCGTCAAGGACGTTGCTGCCGCTGCTGAAGTCGAAATCAACGATGACCTCGCAACCAAGCTCGGCCTCGAATCGGCGGACAAGCTGAAGGAAGTCGTTCGCGGCCAGATCGAAAGCCAGTACGGTTCGATGACCCGTCAGAAGGTCAAGCGTCAGATCCTCGACCAGTTGGACGAACTCTACCAATTCGACACGCCGCAGCGCCTCGTTGACGCCGAATTCGACAATATCTGGCGTCAGATCAACACCGACCTGGAACAGGCCGGCAAGACCTTCGCCGACGAAGACACGACGGAAGAAGAAGCCCGCGGCGAGTACCGCAAGCTGGCTGAACGCCGCGTCCGCCTCGGCCTCGTCCTCTCGGAAATCGGCGAAAAGGCCGGTGTAACGGTAACCGACGAAGAAATGCAGCGTTCGCTGTTCGAACAGCTTCGCCAGTTCCCGGGCCAGGAAAAGCAGATCATCGACTACTTCCAGAAGACCCCGGGTGCTGCTGCCTCGCTGCGCGCCCCGATCTTCGAAGAAAAGGTCGTCGATCACCTGCTCTCCGAAGTGAAGGTCACCGACAAGACCGTCAGCAAGGAAGAACTGATGGCCGACGACGAGGAAGGCGCTTCGGACACGAAGAAGGCCCCGAAGAAGAAGGCTGCCAAGGCTGACGCCGCGGAAGGCGAAGAAGCCACGGCACCGAAGAAGAAGGCTCCAGCCAAGAAAAAGGCTGCTGACGACAGCGCCGAATAAGTTCACGCATCGTTGCATGATTTTGGAAAAGCCGTCCCGCAAGGGGCGGCTTTTTCTGTTTGCGGGGCCGAAACATTGTTTGGATGTTTCGCCCTTATTTGTCCTTAAGGTTCAGCGTTTTGTCCTTGATTGGGACAGTCCGGAAAGCGAAAACGTCAAGGATGTCCGTAGATTGACACTTGCCATCGGACGGAGGAAGGTGAGGGCAGTTACCGGACGCGATTGAGGGGGATATTCAATGGCAGGTTGCGCCTATCGATCATTGGCGGCTACAGCGATGGTCATCTCGGTGATTGCGATGAGCAGCAGCGCCGTGGCTCAGGAGGCCGCCAAGCCCGCTGCTGCGCCCTCCGTTTCTGTCATCCAGGTCGTTGAGAAGGATATCCGGCCATCGATTTCCTTCACCGGCCGCGTCGAGGCCGTGGACAAGGTCGAGTTGCGGGCGCGTGTCGATGGTTTCCTTGAAAAGCGGCTCTTCACCGAAGGTCAGGATGTCAAGCAAGGCGATCTGCTCTTTGTCATGGAGAAGGGACAATACGAGGCTGCGGTTGTCCAGGCTCAAGGTGCGATCGAGTCGGCTGAGGCCGGACTGGCATTGGCGAATATCGAGGTCCAGCGGCAGACAACGCTTGTTGCCAAGAATGCCGCAGCGCAAAACCAGCTGGATTTGGCCATTGCCAAGCAGAATGAAGCCAAAGGCAGTCTCACGCAATTGAACGCCGCGCTGGATAAAGCCAAGCTTGATCTCGGCTATACCGAAATTCGCGCGCCGATTGCCGGACGCATCGGCCGTTCGGCCTATTCCGTCGGAAACTTCATCGGCCCCTCAAGCAATGTTCTGGCGACGACTGTCAGCCAGGATCCGATCTATGTGAGCTTTTCGGTGTCCCAGCGCGAAATTCTGGACATTCGGGCCAAGCTGGCCGGCAAGGGAACGTTGGGCAGCACCGTCGAAGCGGCAGTCGTCTATGTCGAGTTGGCAGATGGCAAGCGCTATGCGGAGCCCGGCAAAGTCAATTTTGTTGATGTGACTGTGGATCAGGGCACCGACACCGTCCCGGTTCGCGCGACATTTCCCAATCCGAACCGGATCCTGATCGATGGCCAGCTCGTCACTGTCACCGTCGAAGGCGGCACCGCGCAAAAATTGCTGGTCGTGCCGCAGGCGGCCATCCAGATCGACCAGTCCGGACCGTTTGCGCTGGTCGTCAACAGCGAGAACAAGATCGAGGTTCGCCGCATCGAGCCGGGCCAGACGGAGGGCAGTGAGCTGTCCGTCCTCAAGGGGCTTTCCACCGGTGACAGGATCGTGACCGAGGGCATACAACAGGTTCGCCCCGGGCAAGTTGTCGAGCCACTCGAAGTCAAGTCAGGGTCCTGAGCCATGCTGTCTGGGGTTTTCATCGATCGGCCACGGCTTGCGGTCGTCATCTCGCTCGTCATCACCATTGCAGGTCTTGTCGCGCTGAGCGTCATACCGATTGCCCAGTTTCCCGACATCGTGCCACCGCAGGTATCGGTGACAGTCAGCTATCCCGGCGCCAGCGCTGAAATCGTTCAGCAATCGGTCGCCCAGCCGATCGAATCCCGCGTCGTCGGCGTCGACAACATGATCTACATGAAGTCGACCAGCGGCAATGATGGCAGCTATACGCTGACCGTCAGCTTTGCCGTTGGAACCGACCCCGATATCAATGCTGTCAACGTGCAGAACCGCGTCAACCTCGCGGAAGCACAGCTGCCGCAGGAGGCGCGGGCGCAGGGGATCAGCGTCAAGAAGAAATCATCGGCACTGATGCAATTGATTGCGCTTACGTCGAAGGACGGCAAGCAGGACCAGCTCTTCCTCTCGAACTACGCGACCATCAACATCATTGACGGCTTGAAACGGATCAGCGGCGTCGGCGACGTCTCGCTGCTGACGCCGTCCGATTACAGCATGCGCATCTGGGTGACACCGGAGCGGCTGACCAGTTTCGGCATGACGCCAAATGACATTGTCGATGCGCTGAAGCGGCAGAACGTTCAGGCGGCCATCGGCCGTATCGGTGCCCAGCCGGCGCTGCCGGACCAGCAGTTTCAGCTGACCATTCAGACAAAGGGGCGCCTCAGCACAGTCGAGGAATTCGGCAGCATCGTGCTACGGGCGCAGCCGGACGGATCGTTCGTGCGCATCCGCGATGTCGCGCGTGTCGAGTTGACCTCGAAGACCGCGGAACAGATCGGCCGGCAGGACGGTACGCCAGCGGCGGTGCTTGGCATCTACCAGTCGCCCGGTGGCAATGCGATCGCTACGGCCGAGGCCATCGGCCAGCTGCTGGAAAAGCTCAAGCCGTCGTTTCCGGATGGCGTCGAATACAAGGTGACCTACGACACGACGAAGTTCGTCGATGAGAGTATTCATGAAGTCATCAAGACCCTGATCGAGGCCTTCATCCTCGTCGTCATCGTCGTCTATTTGTTTCTCGGCAGCGTACGGGCGACGCTCATACCGCTGATCGCCGTGCCGGTGTCGCTGATCGGCACATTTGCGGTAATGATGGCGTTCGGCTTTTCGGCCAATACGGTCTCGTTGCTGGCGCTTGTGCTGGCCATCGGCATCGTCGTCGATGACGCGATCGTCGTGGTCGAAGCCGTCGAGGCCCAGCTGGAAAAGGACCCGAGCATCACGCCGGCGCAAGCCGCGCGGCTTGCCATGGGCGAGATCACCGCGCCGATTATCGCCATCACGCTGGTTCTGCTGTCGGTGTTCATTCCGGTGGCGTTCATTCCGGGCATTTCCGGCGAACTCTTCCGGCAGTTTGCCGTTGCCGTTTCTGTGTCGATGGTGATTTCGGCCATCAACGCGCTGTCGCTGTCGCCGGCTCTCTGCGCTGTGCTTCTAAAAGCCCATCATGGTCCGAAACGTGGCCCGATCCGCTATGTGCTGACGGGGATCGACTATGCCCGCGATGGTTATGCGTCGCTGGTGCGGCGGTTCGTCCGCTTCGCCGTCTTGGGGTTGGTGCTGTTGGTGGGACTGATCGCCGGTACAGGCTGGCTGATCAAGTCAACACCGACGGGCTTCCTGCCGTCGGAGGATCAGGGCGCCATCTTCGGCGAAATCGTCCTGCCGGATGGTGCTTCGGTCAACCGCACCAACGAGGTTGCCAAGCGGGTCGAGGACATGATCCGCAAGACCGGTGGTGTTGACGGCGTCATGTCGGTTGTCGGTTACAGTCTGCTCGACGGCCAGGTGAAGTCGAACTCGGGATTGCTGGTGATCACGCTGAAGCCGTTTGCCGACCGCACGACGGCGGAACTGTCCGTCAACGGCCTGCTTGCCAAGCTCAGCGCCGAACTGCAGGCGATCAAGGACGCCAATGTCATCGTCTACAATCTGCCGCCGATCATTGGTCTCGGCACGGGTAGCGGCTTCGAATATCAGCTATTGAGCCTCACCGGCGGCAGCGCCAGCGAGATTGCCCAGACGGCACGTGGGCTGGTTTTTGCGGCCAACCAGGATCCGGCGCTGAGCAAGGTGTTCACCACCTATGCCGCCAACACGCCGCAGCTCTATCTCGATATAGACCGGCAGAAAGTCCAGACGCTTGGCATTGAGGTCTCGGATGTCTTCAACGTGCTGCAATCGGTGCTGGGCAGTGCCTATGCCAATGATTTTAACCTGTTTGGCCGCACATGGCAGGTCACGGTTCAAGGGGATGCATCGGAGCGCTCGAAGGTCGATGACATCTACCGGATCAACGTGCGCAACAATAAGGGCCAGATGGTGCCGATCCGGGCGTTTGCGCAGGCGCGCCTGATCCTCGGGCCGCAGTTGATCGTCCGCTACAACAACTATGCCAGTGCGACGATCAATGGAGGGCCGGCAGCGGGACGGAGTTCCGGCGAAGCGATCGCCGCCATGCAGGCTGTGTCGGCCAAGACGCTCCCGGCCGGTTACAGCTATGAATGGACCGGCACGGCGCTGCAGGAAATCGAGGCGAGCGGCAAGACGACGATGATCCTCGGGCTCGCAGTGCTCTTCGCCTATCTGTTCCTCGTCGGTCTTTACGAAAGCTGGACGATCCCGATTGCCGTGCTTTTGTCGGTGACGGCCGGTATCGCCGGATCGATGCTGGCGTTGAAGGTGGCGGGTCTCGACAACAACCTCTATGCCCAGATCGGTCTCGTGGTGCTGATCGCCCTGGCTGCGAAGAACGGTATTCTCATCGTCGAGTTTGCCATGGAGCGGCGAAAGCAAGGATTGGGCATTGCGGACGCGGCCGTCGAGGGCGCCCGCGAACGGTTCCGCGCCGTGATGATGACCAGCTTCGCGTTTATCGCGGGCTTGGTGCCGTTGGTCATTGCCCAAGGTGCGGGCATGCTCAGCCGCCGCGGCGTCGGCACCGCTGTCTTCGGCGGCATGCTGGGAGCAGCACTGGTCGGCATCTTCTTGATCCCGATGCTCTATGTGAATTTCCAGTGGCTGCGGGAAAGGGCAAAGACGATCGGGCGGAAGACGGAAAGTCAGCCGGCAGAATAGGCTGCGAAACCTAGGGCAAAAAAACCGCCCGGTGCGGCGGTTTTTCGCCGCGTCTGCGGCGGCATCCGGAAGCTGGCCGAGGCCGCAAGAGTCACGATCTGGAGCCGTCCTCACACCTTCGGCGCGATTTCGCCCATCCGGTTGCCAGCATCAAGGCCGGCAATCTTGTAGGCTTCGGCAAGCGTCGGGTAGTTGAAGGTGTTTTCGACGAAATATTCGACGGTGCCCTTCAGGTTCAGCACGGCCTGGCCGATATGGACAAGCTCGGTAGCACCTTCGCCGACAATGTGCACACCGAGCAGGCGCCGCGTCTTCAGCGAGAAGATCAGCTTCAAAAGCCCGGAATCCAGCCCCATGATGTGGCCGCGCGACGTCTCGCGGAAGCGGGCGATGCCACATTCATAAGGAATGCCGCGTTCTTTGACCTCTTCCTCCGTCAGGCCGCAGGTCGAGATTTCCGGTACGGCGTAGATGCCGTAGGGGAAGAATTTCGGTGGTTCCTTGGCGATAGCACCGACGGCAACGCGCGCCGCGATGCGGCCCTGTTCCATCGAGGTGGAGGCAAGGCTCGGGAAGCCCACGACGTCGCCTGCCGCATAAATGTTGGGAACCGATGTCTGAAAGGTCTCGGGGTTGACGCTGAGGCGGCCACGACTGTCGGCCTGAAGGCCTGCAGCCTCCAGGTTGAGCGAATCGGTAGCGCCCATGCGGCCGGCGGCAAACAGCACCATTTCGCAGATGATGACGCGGCCGCTATCAAGCTTGATCGAGCATTTGCCGTCCGGCGTCCGCTCTACCTTTTCGGCCTTTTGCCCAAGGTGCAGCTTCATGTTGCGGTCGCGCAGCTGATAGGTGAAGTCCTCGACGATTTCCTTGTCGATGAAATCGAGCATGGTGGATTTGGGATCGATCAGCGTCACCTGCGTATCCAGCGCGCTGAAGATCGTCGCATATTCGATGCCGATGACGCCGGCGCCGATCACGGCCATGGAGCGCGGCAGGTCCTGGATTTCAAGCAGCTCGTCGCTATCGAGCACCGTCTTTCCGTCGAAGGGAATGTAGTCCGGGCGAAACGGCTTCGTGCCGACCGCAAGCAGGATGCTGGTGGCGGAAACCTGGATGATTTCACCGTCTTCCTTCAGAATCTGCATCGTCTGCGGATCGATGAAACTCGCCTTGCCGCGAATATGCTGAACGCGGTTGCGGGCGAACTGATGTTCCAGAACCTCGACCTCGTGATCAAGGGTGATCAGCAGGCGGCGGCGCAGATCCTCTGCGCTGATCTCTTCCTTGACACGGTAGGCGCGTCCGTAAAAGCCGCGCTCGCGCCAGCCGGTGAGGTTGAGTGCGGTTTCGCGAAGGGTTTTGGAGGGGATTGTACCGGTATGCACCGAGACGCCGCCGACACGCTTTCCCTGTTCGATGACAAGAACCTTCTTGCTCAGCTTGGCGGCCTGGATGGCGGCCCTGCGTCCTGCAGGTCCACTGCCGACAACCACGAGATCGTACTGGTTCATGTCGCGTTTCCGATGATGGAGGAGAATCATTGTGCGTTGCGACAAATGTCGCCCGCAAGCGTCTATATCGTCAATCTTACAGTTTAATAAAGCCTTTGGAACAGGCCCAGGCTTCCGATGCTTATTTTACCAAAAGGGATTATATTGAGCCGAAGCAATGTGCTGGTCGCGGCAAGGAGAACGCTTTCAGCACTATGTCGACAGACCGGCACTGTCCGGTTTGCATGATGGGAGGTTACCATGGCTTTGCAGGAAGCAGAAGGCAGGCACGGCAGCGAGACAGCAGCATCGCCCGATACCGCCCCCGATACCGGCAATGCGCCGCCTGTCAAACCGCGCAGCCGCCCCGGCGTTGTTGCTGCCGCAGTCTATGAGCATGGCCAGCGCATTCGCGATATCGAGATCAAGGACGCGCATATGTGGAAGGGCCGCGACAATGCGGTCATCTGGATTGGCCTGCATGAGCCAGATGATGCGCTGTTGCGGGAAGTGCAGGCGGAATTCGGTCTGCATGAGCTGGCCATTGAAGATGCGGGCCATGCCCATCAGCGTCCCAAGCTGGAAATCTACGGTGAGGCCATCTTCGTCGTGGCGCGCACAGCGCATATGATGGGCGATGAGATTGTCTTTGGCGAAACCCATCTGTTCGTCGGCCGCGGCTATGTCGTCTCAGTGCGCCATGGACCATCGACATCCTACAACCT
Organism: Pararhizobium sp. PWRC1-1; assembly: GCF_049897905.1. Lineage (NCBI taxonomy): Bacteria > Pseudomonadati > Pseudomonadota > Alphaproteobacteria > Hyphomicrobiales > Rhizobiaceae > Pararhizobium > Pararhizobium sp. PWRC1-1. The sequence goes on from NZ_JAFCXE010000010.1 coordinate 171,281, forward strand.
GGTCCGGCAACGCTGCGAGGCTTCGCCGGCGGCGCTGGCGCACGGCGAGAACTACATTCTCTATTCGATCCTCGATTTCATCGTCGACAATTACATGCCCGTCGTTGAAGGCATCCATGCGGAGGTTGAGGAACTTGAGGAGCGGCTACTGCGCGAGCGATTGGACAAGAAAGATATCGAGCGTCTCTATTTCCTGCGCCGCAGCCTGCTGCGGCTGCGCAATGCCGTCGTTCCCTTGGTCGATGTGTGCCGGCGGCATGAGCATCTCGATCTGCCGGGCATGGACGCGACGCTGCATGCGCTGTTCCGCGACGTGACCGATCATGTCCGGCGGGTGCAGGAGGATATCGACACGTTGCGCGAGGTGCTGGCCTTCACCTTCGAAGCCAGCCTGATGATCGGCCAGTCGGAGCAGACCGAAATTTCCCGAAAGCTCGCATCCTGGGCCGCGATCCTTGCGGTCCCGACGGCCATTGCCGGTATCTACGGGATGAATTTCGACGACATGCCGGAATTGAAGTTCAAGTACGGCTACTTCGTCGTCCTGGCGCTGATCCTGTTTATCTGCAGCATGCTCTACCGCATGTTCCACCGGGCGAAGTGGCTCTGAGCCAGTATTCGATCAGATCAGCCGCAGTCCTTTCAGGCTGGCGTGCCCGTCCTTGCCGATGATGATGTGATCGTGAACGGTGATCCCCAGCGGTTTTGCCGTGTCGACGATCATCTTGGTCATCTCGATATCGGCGCGCGACGGAGTCGGATCCCCTGATGGATGATTGTGGACGAGAATAAGGGCGGTCGCCGACAACTCAAGGGCACGCTTGACCACTTCACGCGGATAGACCGGCGTGTGATCGACGGTGCCAGTCTGCTGCACTTCATCGGCAATCAGCGCATTGCGCTTGTCGAGAAAGAGAATGCGGAACTGTTCCCGGGTCTCGTGCGCCATGGCGGCATGGCAATAGTCGATCACCGATGACCAGGAGGCCAAGACCTGCTTGCCTTTGAGCTCGCTCTTGAGTGTCCGGTGGGCAACGGTCGAGATCAGCTTCAGGTCGAAGGCCACGGTCTCGCCGATTCCCTTCACTTCCTGCAGCAAGGCCGGGGAAGCGCCAAAGACGCCGGCCAGTGTTCCGAAGCGTTCAAGCAGCGCCTTGGCGATGGGTTTGGTATCGCGGCGGGGGATCAGCCGGAAGAGCAGCAGCTCAAGGATTTCATAGTCGGCCAGCGCCGTGTCGCCGTGGTCCTTGAAGCGTGTCCGCAGGCGGTCACGATGACCGTGATAGTGGGCATCGTCCTGTTGCGCTGCTGGTATCGTCAGCGCGCGCCGTTTCGATTGCTGTTCGGCGAAATAGCCCCTCTCATCAGGCGGTTGTGAATGGTCACCGTCGAAAGAGAAAGGGGGCTTGCTCATTGACAACCCTATGCTGGCAGGCCTGGACGGTCGAGGCCGCCCGGCGACAGGGTGAAAATCTCGCAGCCGGTGGCGGTAACGCCCACAGCATGTTCGTATTGCGCCGACAGCGACCGGTCGCGGGTAACGGCGGTCCAGCCATCGGCCAGAACCTTTACATGCGGCCGGCCCAGATTGATCATCGGCTCGATGGTGAAGATCATGCCTTCGCGCATTTCCGGGCCTTCATTGGCGCGGCCATAGTGCAGGATGTTCGGCGCATCATGAAATAGGCGGCCGACGCCGTGGCCGCAGAAATCGCGCACCACCGAACAGCGTTCGGCTTCGGCAAAGGTCTGGATGGCTTCGCCGATGGCACCGGTGCGCGCGCCGGGCTTGACGGCGGCAATGCCGCGCATCAGGCATTCATGGGTGACTTCGAGCAGCCGCTGGGCCGCCCGCTTGATTTCGCCGACCGGATACATCCGGCTGGAATCGCCGTGCCAGCCGTCGATAATGTAGGTGACGTCGATGTTGACGACATCACCTTCGCGCAACGGCTTTTCGTTGGGAATGCCGTGACAGACGACGTGGTTGATCGATGTGCAGGACGACTTGGTATAGCCGCGATAGTTGAGTGTCGCGGGCAGGGCGCCGTGATCCATGCCGAAGTCGAACACGAAACGATCGATCTCGTCGGTGGTTACTCCCGGCTTGACGCGGCTTGCCAGTTCGTCGAGGCAGCGTGCCGTGATCTGGCAGGCGCGCTTGATCCCGGTAAAATCCTCGGGCGTATAGAGGCGGATAACGCCGGTATTCTTGTAGGGCGCTGACGCTGCCTCGATATAGGTGACCATTACAATACTTTCAGTTGCCTTTCATCAATGTCATAGATCAGCACAGGCGGGTTCGTCTATCGGGATCAGCCCGTCAGCCGCAATTTGCTGCGGCGAAACCCGGCATTTGACGGCGAAGGTCTCAACCCCGCGCTGCAGCGCCCGGCGAAAAGCCTTGGCATAAACCGGGTCGAGATCGTAGCATATCCTGAACGTGGCGCAGTCGTCCCGCTGGATCAGGTAGATCATGATGCCGCGATGGCCTGCCTCGACCATGTCGCCCAGTTCTTCCAGATGCTTCGCGCCCCGCGCCGTCGGGCTATCTGGAAACTCGGCCAGGCCGGGTGTGCGGCTGAAATGCACGTTCTTGACTTCGATATAGGCGCGCCCGCGCGCCGGATCGCTGAGCAAAATGTCTATGCGGGAATTGCGGCCATATTTCTGTTCGCGCTGCACGGTTGAATAGAGATGAAAGTCGCCAACCTGTCCCGCCTTGATGGCCTCTTCCGCCAACCTGTTTGGCAAGCCGGTATTGATGCCGACGACGGTGCCGCCGACATCGACCATTTCGAACATGTGCTGATATTTGCGCGTCGGACTGTCATGCTCGGAAAGCCAGATCCGCGAACCGGGTGTCGTCAGCCCGCGCATCGATCCGGTATTGGGGCAGGAGCCGGTGATCGTGCGCCCATCCTCAAGCACGGCATCGAAGAGAAAGCGTTTGTAGCGCTGAATGAGGACGGCGGGCACCAGTGGCCTGTCGAAGAGCATGAAGTGTCGGTGTCCGTTGTTTGATCAGGCGCGCGCACGGACATAGGAGCCCGGCGCTTCTTCCAGAGAATTGAGTTGCCCGCCTGTCTTTCGCGCCGGCACGCGTTCGCCTTCGAGCGCTTCGATCCATGACTGCCAGTGAGGCCACCAGGAACCCGGCGTTTCGTTGGCCGACTTCACCCAGTCGTCGAAATCGCCCGTGGCCGGGCCGCCGGTCCAGAACTGGTATTTGCCCCTGTCCGGCGGATTGACGACGCCAGCGATATGGCCGGAGCCGGACATCACATAGGTGACCTCGCCGCCGAAAAACTGGCTTCCGACGAAGACCGATTTTGCCGGGGCGATATGGTCTTCCTTGGTGGCAAGATTGTAGATCGGGATATTGACGTCACCGAGAGAGATCGTCTTTCCCGCCAGCACCATCGCACCCTTGGTCAGGTTGTTGTGAAGGTAACAATTGCGCAGATAGAAGGAATGGTTGGCCGCCGGCATCCGGGTGGAGTCGGAATTCCAGTAGAGCAGGTCGAAGGCCGAGGGTTCCTGGCCTTTCAGGTAGTTGTTGACGAAATAGGGCCAGATGAGATCCGACGCCCGCAGCATGTTGAAGGCCATCGCCATCTTCGAGCCGTCGAGATAGCCGGTCTCCTTCATCTTCTCTTCCATCTGGGCGATTTGCTCCTCGTCGGCAAAGACTTTGAGGTCACCGGCATGGGTGAAATCGACCTGCGTGGTAAACAGCGTGGCAGAACGGATGCGGGTGTCGCCTTCCTGCGCATGCAGGGCAAGCGTCGCGGCAAGCAGGGTGCCACCGACGCAGTAGCCGATCGCATTCACGTCCTCTTCGCCGGTCGCCTGGCGGATAGTGTCGAGCGCAAAGCCGATGCCTTCACGGGCATAGGATTCCCAACCCTTGCCGGCGTGGCGTTCATCCGGATTGACCCAGGAGATGACGAAGACGGTATGGCCCTGATCAACAGCCCATTTGATGAAGGATTTTTGCGGGTTGAGGTCGAGAACGTAGAACTTGTTGATCCATGGCGGGCAGATCAGAAGCGGCCGCTTCAGCACTGTCTCTGTAGATGCATCATATTGCAGGACCTGGCAGACATCGCTCTGGGCGATCACCTTGCCGGGCGTGATCGCGATGTTTTCGCCGACCGCAAACTTGCTGACATCCGTCTGGCGCAGTTTCAGGTCGCCCTTGCCGGCAACGATGTCCTCGGCCAGCATCTGCATGCCCTTGACGAGATTGGCGCCGCTGGATGCGACCGTTTCGCGATAGAGTTGCGGATTGGTGGTAACGAAATTGGCAGGCGACAGTGCGCTGGAAATCTGGCGCACGTAGAAGGCAGCCTTGTGTTTGGTATGGTCGTCGAGGCCTTCGGCATCGCGCACCATCCGGTCAGCCCAGTTGGAGGTGATGAAATAGGCCTGGCGCAGGAAATCGAAGAACGGATTGGCGACCCAGTCGGCATCGGAAAATCGCTTGTCGTTGCGCGGCACGTCATCGGGATCGCTGACCGTCTCGCCGCCCATCCTCTGCATCGTGCGCGTCCACATGGAGAAGAAGCTGCCCATCAGGTAGGTCTGGGCTTCAAGCGTGCGTCGTGGATCGGAGAGCCAGTATTCGGAGACTTTGGAGAGGGTCTTGACCATGTCGACCATCGGGTCGGCGGCCATGTTAATCTTCTCGCCGCTTTCGCGGGGGGCAAGCCATGCGGACGCCGCCTTGCCGAGCTGCTCGACCGTACGGGCGAGATTGATCGTAAAGGCTTCAGGGTCCTTGACGATGTAGGGATCGACGGATTTCGGGTCGAAACCGGGAAAACCATCCGTGCTGGCGCCGGTCTGGCCCTCGGCCTTCCTGTCTTCTGCCACCCAGTTTCCTCCACAGATGTTTGTTTGTTTTGTCTTTTTACATTCTGCCTTAAAATGATTACAAGTGCCAGCGCATGTTGGACTCGGGGCATATTGGCTGCCCGCCGGTTTCGGTTAGAGTTCAAACCAAAAGTGCCGGGCAGGGGCGAGATGACGAAGTCGGGGAAAGCAGTGATGACGCGGATGGTAACGGCCTTTGGAATGGCAGGTTTGGTGCTTGCTCTTGCCGCGTGCAGTTCGACAAAAGTCGAAGAGCAACCATCCATCTATTCCGCCACCATGGCCAAGCCCATTCCCGCCGATGTCTATCCCGTCATCGAAGGAAAATTGCCGGCTGCCAGCGCCCAGATGAGCAACGAAGAGGCTGCAAGCCAATCGGCGCGGCTGACGGCGCTTGGGGCTGCCCGTTCATCGGGAAAAATCTCCGAAGCGGAATATCAGCGCCGCCTGAAGGAGCTACAGCTGCTGGCTGCCAATCACGGTGCCGATACGCTGAAGCAGATACAGAAATAGCGCTTGCGTTTCGGCTGATTTGGACGCAAAGCGTTTCATGGCCGCGTGGGCCTGATTGCACCGCGCGCGTTTCCTTGCACGCATGAATCCTGCACGGGGACGGCGCAAGACGAGGTTTAGAGATGGAAGAGTTTCACAAAGTCCGGCGTCTGCCGCCTTACGTTTTCGAACAGGTCAACCGTTTGAAAGCCAGCGCGCGAGCGGGTGGAGCTGATATCATCGACCTCGGCATGGGCAATCCGGACCTTCCGACGCCGCAGTCAATCGTCGATAAGCTGTGCGAAGCCGTCCAGGACCCGCGCACGCACCGCTATTCGTCCTCCAAGGGCATTCCGGGCCTTCGCCGCGCGCAGGCCGCCTATTATGCCCGCCGTTTTGGCGTCAAGCTCAACCCAGATACCCAGGTCGTGGCGACGCTCGGTTCCAAGGAAGGCTTCGCCAATATGGCGCAGGCGATCACCGCCCCAGGCGACGTGATCCTGTGCCCGAACCCGACCTACCCGATCCATGCCTTCGGCTTCCTGATGACCGGCGGCGTCATCCGCTCGATTTCGGTCGAGCCGGATGACACGTTCTTCCCGCCGCTCGAGCGGGCGATCCGCCATTCGATCCCGAAGCCCATCGCGCTGGTCATCAACTATCCGTCCAACCCGACGGCGCATGTGGCAACGCTCGATTTCTACAAGGAAGTCGTCGCCTTCGCGAAGAAGCATGACATCGTCATTCTATCGGATCTGGCCTATTCGGAAATCTATTTCGACGGCGTGATGCCGCCGTCTGTTCTAGAAGTTCCGGGCGCGATGGACAACACGGTCGAGTTTACCTCGATGTCGAAGACATTCTCCATGCCCGGTTGGCGCATGGGCTTTGCCGTCGGCAACGAACGCCTGATCGCAGCCCTGACGCGGGTCAAGTCCTACCTCGACTACGGCGCCTTCACGCCGATCCAGGTGGCGGCGACCCATGCGCTGAACAGCGATGGCTCGGATATTGCCGAAGTGCGCAATATCTACAAGCGCCGTCGCGACGTGCTGGTCGAAAGCTTCGGCAAGGCCGGCTGGGACGTGCCGCCTCCGGCAGCCACGATGTTTGCCTGGGCGAAGATCCCGGAAAAGTTCCGTCATCTCGGTTCGCTGGAATTCTCCAAGCTTCTGGTCGAAAAGGCCGATATCGCTGTGGCGCCCGGTATTGGGTTCGGTGAACAGGGCGACGACTATATCCGCATCGCGCTGGTTGAAAACGAACACCGGATTCGTCAGGCCGCCCGTAGCCTCAAGAAGTTTCTCTCGACAGCCGACGATACGTTGCACAACGTCATCTCGCTGAACGCTCACCGCTGAGGCACCGGATTTTCCGGTACCCCTCAAAATCTGCTCCGCCGTTTCAGGCGGAGCGTTCTCGATATGTTAGGAATAGTTGTATGGCAGATGCCCTTAAAATCGGCATTGCGGGCTTGGGAACTGTTGGTGCCTCGCTCGTGCGTATTCTCCAGGAGCGCCACGAGGCGCTGGCGACGACATGCGGCCGGGCCATCGAAATCACCGCCGTCACGGCACGCGACAGGAATCGCGATCGCGGCGTCGATATTTCCGCAATCGACTGGCATGCCGATGCGCTTTCGCTGGCCCAGACTGCCGATATCGACGTGTTCGTCGAACTGATAGGCGGTGCCGGCGAACCGGCTTTGTCCGCCGTCAAAGCTGCCTTGTCGCGCGGCGTGCACGTGATCACCGCCAACAAGGCGCTGCTGGCCGCTCATGGCATTGCGTTGGCCGGGTTGGCTGAAGAGCATGGCGCGCTATTGAACTACGAAGCGGCCGTCGCCGGTGGCATTCCTGTGATCAAGGCGCTGAGGGAATCGCTGACGGGCAACACGATTTCCCGCGTCTATGGCATTATGAACGGCACCTGCAATTACATCCTCACCAAGATGGAGAAGGAAGGACTGTCGTTCGAGGCCTGCCTCAAGGAAGCGCAGCGCCTGGGTTATGCCGAAGCCGATCCGGCCTTCGACATCGAGGGCAGCGACACAGCCCACAAGCTGTCGATCCTCACCAGCCTTGCCTTCGGAACGGCGATCGCTGCCGATGATATCTATCTCGAAGGCATCACCAATATCTCGATCGACGATATCCATGCGGCGGCCGATCTCGGCTATCGCATCAAGCTGCTCGGCGTTGCCCAGCGCACCGACAGTGGGATCGAACAGCGGGTGCATCCGACCATGGTGCCACTCGATTCGGTGATTGCGCAGGTTGACGGCGTGACCAATGCGGTGGCGATCGAATCCGACATTCTCGGCGAATTGCTGATGGTCGGACCGGGTGCCGGCGGCAATGCGACGGCGTCCGCGGTGCTCGGCGACATCGCCGATCTCGCCAAGAGCCGCCCGGGCGCCCAGCATGTGCCGGCGTTCGGCCGTCCCGTTACGGCGCTGTTGCCTTACAAACAGGCGCAGATTCAGAGCCATGAGGGCGGATACTTCATTCGCTTGAAGGTTCTCGACAAGACCGGCGTGTTCGCAAGCATCGCAACGCGCATGGCCGAAAATCGGATTTCGCTGGAATCCATCGTTCAGCATTCCAAGCAGCACGTTGAGACCGGCGAACCGCAGACGATCATTCTCGTCACCCACGCGACGACTGAAGACTCGGTCCGCAAGGCGGTCGCCTCGATCAAGGGGGAGGGCTATCTCGTTGGCGAGCCGCAGGTCATCCGCATCGAACGGCCGAAGACGGCTTGATCCGAAATCGCAGATGAATGTCTTGCGGCCCCATCCGGTTCATATCCGGGTGGGGCCGTTTTCGTTGCGGTTTGCGCCTGATGCAAAACCCGCGTACGTACGGTCAAAAATCATGGGTGTACGATGAGTGATGTGCCAGATCCCGTCCAACGGGCGTTTCTCAATGTCGAGCGTTCGGTCAGCGGCCAGCGCTGGGTGTCGCGGCTGGATCAGGCCGGGCAAAATCGTGCGCTGGCCATCAGCCAGGTTCATGGCTTTTCCGACCTCATCGCCCGGGTTCTGGCCGGGCGCGGCGTGACGATGGACGATGCGGTCGCATTCCTCGACCCGACTATCCGCTCGCTGATGCCGGACCCCGATACGCTGACCGATTGCAGCAAGGCCGCCGCCCGCATCATCGCCGCAATCAAGTCGCGCGAAAAGGTCGCCATTTTCGGGGACTACGATGTCGACGGGGCAGCGTCCTCGGCGCTGATGTTCCGGTTCCTGCGCCATTTCGGTGTCGATGCGGAAATCTATATTCCCGACCGGATTTTCGAAGGTTATGGCCCCAATCCCACTGCGATCAATCAGCTGATCGACAATGGAGCCCGATTGATCGTCACTGTGGATTGCGGCTCGACCAGCCACGAATCGCTTGCTGCTGCCGGAGCGCGGGGCATCAATGTCGTTGTTATCGACCACCATCAGGTCGGCGCGGAACTGCCGCCCTGCGTGGCTCTGGTCAATCCGAACCGCGAGGACGATCTGTCGGGACAGGGGCATCTCTGCGCGGCCGGTGTCGTCTTTCTCGTTCTCGTCAACGCTGTGCGCCTGTTGCGCGAAGCCGGTGACAAGCGCGTCGCCTCCTTTGATCTGCTCGCCTTGCTGGACATCGTAGCGCTGGCAACCGTCTGCGACGTGGTTCCGCTCAAGGGCCTGAACAGGGCCTATGTGGTCAAGGGTCTGGTCGCCGCACGGCACATGCAGAACCCGGGCCTCTCAGCGCTGTTTCGCAAGGCAGGTCTCGGGGGGCCGGTCACACCCTATCATTTCGGCTTCCTGATCGGCCCGCGAATCAATGCGGGTGGACGGATCGGCGATGCCGCACTTGGTAGCCGTCTGCTTACGCTGGAGGACGAAGGCGCCGCTGAAGAGATCGCTGCAAAACTCGACGAACTCAACCGCGAACGCCAGGTCATGGAGGTCGCCATGCTGGCTGAGGCGGAAGCCGAAGCGCTGGCGGAATACGGCAATGGCGAATCGGCCTCGATCATCGTCACGGCTCGCGAAAACTGGCATCCGGGCATTGTCGGCCTTCTGGCGGCACGCCTGAAAGAAAAATTCCGCCGTCCGGCCTTTGCGATCTCGTTCGATGCGAATGGCAAGGGAACGGGGTCTGGCCGCTCGATCAGCGGATTCGACATCGGCAAGATTGTTCGCGCGGCGGTCGATAACGGTCTTCTGGTCAAGGGCGGTGGCCATGCGATGGCGGCCGGCCTGACTGTCGAGCGCGCCAATCTCGGCAAGCTGCGGAATTTCTTCGACGAGAAAGCGCAGAATATCGTCAAGGACCTTGTTTCGGCCGAAACGCTGAAGATCGATGGCGCTTTGGGTGCTGCCGGTGCCAATCTGGCGCTGATCGATCAGTTGGAGCAGGCAGGCCCATATGGGGCAGGGCATCCGCAGCCCATCTTTGCGCTGCCGGCGCATCGCTTGCGCGATTCGCGCCAGGTCGGCGCCAACCATGTGAAAGTGACGCTGGAAGGCCAGGATGGCTCGAGGATCGAAGGCATCGCATTCCGCGCGCTGGAGACGCCGCTGGGCGACTTGCTGCTGTCTGAGCGTGGCACGTCGCTGCATGTGGCCGCCTCGATATCGGCCGACCTGTGGCAGGGAACACGCCGCGTGCAGTTGCGGGTGATCGACGCTGCAAAGGCGTTTTGAGCGGCCGTTACCGGCGTCTCATGTTCATGCTTCAATGTGGGGGAATTGGAAAACCATGGTACGCCCTAGGGGAGTCGAACCCCTCTTCCCAGAATGAAAATCTGGTGTCCTAACCGATAGACGAAGGGCGCATCAGTGGTGTGGGCGTCTTATAGTCAGACACGCTGAATGCTGCAAGCGCTAAATCATGTTTTTTCAAGGATTTTTCGCAGTAAAAACAGCAGTAAAACAAAGGGAATTTATGTCGCCCAAACCGGCCGGCGCCAATGCGTTTTCGCGGGCGGACGGGGCATATTTTTTCTGTCAGGGAGGTTCACAATGGTACGCCCTAGGGGAGTCGAACCCCTCTTCCCAGAATGAAAATCTGGTGTCCTAACCGATAGACGAAGGGCGCAGCCGTTGTGTGGGCGTCTTATAGTCAGGGGTTTTGAATACCGCAAGCGGCAAATTTCATTTTCCTGTAAAAAAGTTCTGATAGAGCGAAATTTCTTTCATTTTACGATAATATTAAGCAAAAACAGTATGTTGATATCAGATTCTGCGGCGGCGGCAGCGCCAATTCCAGTCGCGGGACTCGCCGGTGTCGATATGAACCGATTCCGTGTGACAGTAAGTTCCGACCCCGCCACGTCCCGGGATTGTTCGGAGATACTCTGCCAGATCCCATTTGCTGACGCCGGGCACCTGAATGTCGGCTGCCTGGCAGGTCGTGTGAAGCGAATGGCGGCTTCCACCAGCCCTGGCATTGTGTTTCAAATCCCGCAGGCCTGATGTCACCATCACTTGGCGGCCGTAATGGGTCTCTACGACTTTCAAAACGCGCAGCAGATCAGGCTGGAAACAGCCGGTCTCGACCTTCTCGGTTTGCAGCCACAGGCCATTCGGTGCAAGACGCGCCAGGCCAGACAGGGAGGCTACTTCGACTGCCGGGCTTTCGTCGTCATGTGCCGGTTCGGAATCCTCGACAGTCGCAAACATTGATGTTGTGCGCACGCCGGGCAAATCCGTGAAGCCGAGTGCGGCGATCTGCCGGGGTTTGGCATCGGTAACACCAAGCGTTTTCTGGGCCGGCGCCTTGGAGAATCGATCGCCATTGAACTGGTTGCGATTCTTGCGTTTGGCCGCGAATAAGCTGGCCAGTGTCAGGGGCTGCTCAGCATTATCCGATTGATTGCCGTCATTAGGCACTTTTCCCGAATCGGCAAGAATAACCGGGGCACTGTTGATGATCTCCGCTGATGCAGTCTGTACCGCGGCGGGCTGTTGCATATGACCGGCACGCATGCCGTCACCGCTTGAGGGTATCGGTACCGCAACAGGCAAAGGTGTGCCGCCGGCGCCCATCCCGGCGCTTGCCACCTGTTGTGTTGCCGCGGCAGTGCCTTCGGCATTGCTCGCGCCTTCCAGCGGAAGTGGCGTCGGATTGACCGGCGGCTGACCACTATTGAAGAGGCTGTTGCTGGCAGGGTTGACGCCGGTCTGCTGTCCTGCGGGCAGGGGAGCGTTTCCCTGCGTTTGATCAACCGCATTGGGCGTCTGGACGGAAAAGATGCTGCTGGATGTCGCCTTGAGCCCGGTGCTTTGCATTGTCAACGAGGCCGGCTGTCCGGTCCCGGCGGCAGGAACCATAGCGGTTGCTTGCGCCGGGTAAGCGGCGGTCTGCTGCTGCCCATTGGCTCCGACAGCAGCAACCTGCTGATCGGTATAGCCGGCCGGCGCTGCCGCATCGGCCGAGGCGACGACCGGCACCACGTCTTCAGCCGCCTGGGCAGCATCAGCCGTTTCCTTTGCGGCTGAGACGCAGCCGGAGAGGGTCAGAACGGAAACAGTCAGGGCGAGCGCGCAGCTAAAACCGCGCATAGTCGCTGCTTTGTGCAGAACATGACGCAACGTTGTATCCCCACTCAATGCGGGCCGGGCGGCATCTTCTGCCGTCATGGCCTTTCATCAGGAAGTCACAAACCAAATTGCCGCCGCGCGCCTTGGAGGGCCATGCGCGCCGCTTTTTTCGGTTTGACCGGTTCAACCGGAAACAGGAATGAGCGCCAGCTCGAAGCGGCAGTGCAGATCCTGATCCCCTTAACGTTTCGTTCAAACATTAATGAACGCTCCGTTGTTTGTAAACCTGCGCTGACGCAGGCGGTTTTCTTTGCCGGGCTTCCCGAGGGGCTCGCCATTGGGCGATCCACACTTGATCGGATCAGATTGATCCGGAATGAACCAGGCGATATCCAACTCCAGACCGCCAGCGGCGATGGAAAGAAAGCAAGATATCGCCCGTCCACATTGCGCGGGGCTTACCAGGCGCCGGTATTGCCCATCGAGGCCCACGGCTCCTGCGATTGCAGGTTTTCGCCCTTCTGCAGGATCTCGATTGAAATGCCGTCCGGCGAGCGGACGAATGCCATGTGGCCGTCGCGTGGAGGCCGGTTGATAATGACGCCGTTGTCCATCAGGTGCTGGCAGGTCGCGTAGATATCATCGACCTCATAGGCAAGGTGTCCGAAGTTGCGCCCACCTGTATAATCCTCTGTGTCCCAGTTGTAGGTCAGCTCCAGACAGGGCGACAATTCAGCCTTCGCGTGGTCGAGATCACCCGGTGCAGCCAGGAAAACCAGGGTAAACCGGCCCTTTTCATTCTCGTATCGCCGGATTTCCTGAAGACCAAAAAGCTTGCTCCAGAAATGAAGTGAGGCGTCCAGATCTTTGACGCGAACCATCGTGTGCAGATAACGCATTGTAATATCCCTGTTTTGCTGAAGATGCGCTATATTTAGCTGACAACCAGCCAGAGGCAAGGCTCGCAGGGTAACGTCCATCGACGGCAAATTTCATTCGAGGGCTTGCGCAATTGCGGCAGGACGATGTTATTCTCCCTGTCAAGAATCAGTTAACCGTAATGAGTGTGACGCGTAATCGAGGGGCTGGGCAAGGTAATGGCGGACAGGATTTCAACGAAGGGCGTAACGCCGGATGAGGATTTCGGCAGCGATGCGCTTGATCTGGTTGAAATCACCGGTGTCATCAAATGGTTCGATGTCGCCAAGGGCTTTGGCTTCATCGTACCGGACAACGGCATGCAGGATGTTCTGGTCCATGTCACCTGCCTGCGCCGCGACGGTTACCAGACGGTGCTTGAGGGCGCCCGCGTCGTGGCCCTGATCCAGAAGCGCGATCGCGGCTACCAAGCCTTTCGCATCCTTTCCATGGATCAGTCGACCGCTGTTCATCCGTCGCAATTGCCCCCGGTCAAAACGCACGTTCAGGTGACGCCGACCAGCGGCCTGGAGCGTTGCCTCGTCAAGTGGTTCAACCGCACCAAGGGCTTCGGCTTCCTGACGCGCGGCGATGGTACAGAAGATATCTTCATTCACATGGAAACTCTGCGTCGTTTCGGACTTACCGAACTGCGTCCAGGACAGACCGTTCTGGTTCGTTTCGGCGATGGCGACAAGGGCCTGATGGCGGCCGAAATCCATCCGGACGTGCCGGCGCCGGCTGGGCGCGCACATTGATGAGGGCGCGTTTTCAGCGCTTTTCCGGAAGCGCCCTCGTGGCGCTTTTTTTGTGCCTTGTTCCGTTTTGTGCCACAGCGGCGGATATCACCTTCGACACCGCGCCACTCACTATCGTCACATCCGGTGGCCAGATCCACAAGTTCACCGTAGAATTGGCGGTCGATGGCGATCAGCGCGCTCATGGACTGATGGACCGTCGCCACATGCCGCGTGATCGCGGCATGCTGTTTGATTTCGCTCAAACGCGTCAGGTGATGATGTGGATGAAGAACACGTATCTGCCGCTGGACATGCTATTCATCAACAAGGATGGCAAGGTCGAGACGATCAAGGAAAATGCCGTTCCGCTCTCGGAAGCGATTATCGATTCGCGGGTGCCTGTAGCGTTCGTGCTTGAACTCAACGGTGGGACCGTTCGCCGCCTCGGCATCGCGCCGGGTGATGTTGTCGATAACGCACGCATCTCCGCCACCACGCCCTGATCGGTCAAACCACCCGCCTGTGGGTGAAATCGCACTCCGGCTGGATTATGCAATTTAGGTGTTGCAGGGGCAGGGGGAAGCGTGTATCTCCCGGCCATCGACGGGTCACGGAGTGTAGCGCAGCCTGGTAGCGCATCTGGTTTGGGACCAGAGGGTCGGGAGTTCGAATCTCTCCACTCCGACCATCGAACTTTCCCTTCATAGTGGTGATTTGAGCAAACGGCGTTTACCGTCGTGCGCTTTTGCACCTGCCCAAATTTCCGCAGATGTGCTGCTACTGACGTCCAGCCGATTTTTGCTGCGAAACGCCACAGGCCTGCGAAATCGGACGATATGATGCCGGAAGGTCATTCCGTTTTAATCCAATCTGCGCTATGGGATTGCGCAGCGATCGGCAAGAGTGCGCCGGCGTGGTTGATGTATGCTGGAGCCCGCTTAAGAATGTCTGCGAAAATCTATCGACCCGCAAAAACTGCCATGCAGTCTGGTAAAGCCAAGACGCATTTGTGGGTTCTCGAGTTCGATCAGGAAACCCCGCGGACGATCGATCCGATCATGGGATATACGAGTTCGGCAGACACCCGCCAGCAACTCAAGCTGACATTCGAGACAGCCGAACAGGCTGTCGCTTACGCCGAGCGCAATACCATCGATTACCGCGTTATCGCGCCCAAGGAAGCAACCCGCAAAAGCGTCTCCTACAGTGACAACTTCCGCTTCAGCCGCACGCAGCCCTGGACGCATTGATCGAAGCGTGACTGTTTCCGGAGGCAACCACCTCCACCAAGCGGCCCCTTAGCTCAGCTGGATAGAGCACCTGCCTTCTAAGCAGGTTGTCGCAGGTTCGAGCCCTGCAGGGGTCGCCAATCATCTCCCTAAGCAATTGATTTCTTTCAAGGTGCGACCGCTAGGGGATTTGGGTGCGACTTACATTTTGTTCGCGAGCCGTTCCGATGCACCATGGGCGAGCTTTTTTTTGTCCGCCAGCCGCGTGTACATCTCAGCCATCGACAGTCTTGCCCAGCCATACATCGCCATCAGCTCATGCGCTGTCGATCCCTCGTTGGCGGCTATCGTTGCCCCGGCCTTCCGAAGGCCATGAGCGCGGCACACGTTCGGAAGGCCAGCTTCCACGCACCTGTCCCTAAACCAATTCCCGAACGAAGCCGGCGACGTGAACGGCTTCCCCGTCGATGTCGTCAGAAACGCCAGATCCCCGGT
Source organism: Pararhizobium sp. PWRC1-1 (assembly GCF_049897905.1). Classification (NCBI taxonomy): domain Bacteria; kingdom Pseudomonadati; phylum Pseudomonadota; class Alphaproteobacteria; order Hyphomicrobiales; family Rhizobiaceae; genus Pararhizobium; species Pararhizobium sp. PWRC1-1. The sequence continues at coordinate 186,562 of NZ_JAFCXE010000010.1, forward strand.
CGGCGTGGCATCGATTGATTCCTGCAGTTGTTTGAACACTGGCAGGAATACCCACTCCCCAGTCTTTCCAGTCCGAATCGATATCAGCCCGTCTTTCATGTGCTGCTTTCCAACTACGACCACATCGCCACGGCGAAGGCCTAGGAAAAGCAAGAGATCGATAGCGAGCCGCGCCCGCGTGCCAATCTTATGTTTGGCGCGATATTGCTCGACCTGTTCGACCGACCATGTGTGAAAACCGTCCGTCTTTACATTCACCTTCGTGACGCCGATCACCGGGTTGACGGATACGTGCTCGGCTTCCGTTGCCCACTTGAACAGGTGGCTGACTGCCTTCAAGAAATTGTTGGCAGCGTTCGGCGTGGCGGCACGCTTGTCCATGCCGCGCTTGATGTCTGACTTTTTGACCAGAGCGAACGGGTCGTTCTCATTCTTGGTGAATGCCTGAATGAGGATATTTTCGCGCTGCCGGCGCGTGGATGGCGCGAGGGACGCAAACGCCCCGCTGAGCTTGTACTGCTCGACCAACCATTTGAGGGAACCGGATTTGGATTTCGGCCGGGCCGGTTCCGGCGCCATAGATGAGCCGGTGAGCGCCTTTTCATAGGCGGCGTTGAATTCGGCTGTCCCATAGGTGTCCGGCAGCCGGATGCGCCGGCCGTTACGCTTGAAGTACCAGACCTTCTTTTTATGGCGGGTCTTCTCATGGGACAGGAACGGCTTGCGGCTCATGTCTTCCATCAGAGATCAAATTCTACCGGCGGCGCAACTGGTCGTATGCTGTGGATAGTGGGGATATCGGGTGCAACCCTGAGGATTCTCCCATTGACTTCTATTTCGACGCGCACGCCGTCCCGTTTGGCGATCTTGGCCATGCGCTTCAGGTCGGATTCTTTGATGAGAGCTGGAGCTGTCATTCCGTCGTTTCCTCCAGTAAAGCAAGCGCCAGTCGGTATTTGTCCGCGCGCTCGGTGGCTTTGTCGTCCGCGGGTAATCCTCGGTTCGGGTCGAGGTTGTCCCGGATGTCGGCTATCTTCACCGCACGAGCGATCGCGTTCGGCGCCAGCCGGCGGATGAAGTCGAAATAGTCCTCGTCGCTCCTACGGGTGAGCGCGGCAACAGCTATGACGATCTCCGGCTTGAACCCGAGCGTCCAGTACAGGTCGTCACAGGTGACGCGGGTGTCCTCGACCACATCGTGGAGGACGGCAACAATTCGCTCTTCATCGGTCTTCATGGCCAGCATGACGCGGAGCGGGTGAAGGATATACGGTTCGCCGGACTTATCGACTTGGCCGGCGTGGGCGTCGGTGGCGAGTTTGATTGCGGTGTCCAGGCTCATTGCGTCCGCTCCTTTGCGTTCACGAGGGCACCGAGGCGCTTCAGAACGCCATCGAGGGTCCCGTGAACGTCCTTATCTGCGACCTGGTTGCTCTCGATAGCGCCCATAGCATTGCGAACTGATTTTCGGATTGCGTCCAATTCGGCGATGACGAACTCGTTGTGCTGGTGCGCAATCTGAAGAGCTAGTTGCAGATGATCTGCGGGTACCAACTCCAACCCACCTATAGATATTGATGGAACATTAGTCATGTGTAATGAATTGCGGCTGCAAGACATGCCTTGAACGGGAGTATTGCAATGTCCGATGTAGATACCAGCAAGTGGGATATGGATGATCACGGGAATATCACGGCTTGTGGTCTGGTCGAATGGGGTGTCGCATCGTCCTGTGGGCAGGTTGTGTTGCGCATAGGCTACGTCCGCTCGCAACGCGAGCACGAGGTCTACATAGGTACAGACAATGCGCCGCACCAACTCCAAGTTTCGCTGTCGGTCCCCGCAGCGAAGGAACTGTCGATGCAATTGTCTAAATACGCTGAGTGGGTAGACCTTAAACTTCCGGCGGAAAATTTGCCCCACGGCGAATAAGGGCATCAGTTGATCTGAGGGCGCGGCGTCCGTGAAGCCGGACGTACCAGCCATTGGCAAGGCGGTGTAATCGGTCGCGCCATCGAAAGGAAACTGGGACCATTTACGGATACGCAGTGATCCGTCATCGCCGAGAGCCCAACTCACATAGGATGTCTGTGGCGCTTCGAACCTGGTGTCGCCCATGGCGCCAGATCCGATGTGTTCTTGCTCGTTCATACCTCATCCCTTGATTTCGGCAGCCGACCGGTCGCAGCAAGCCCAGACATGATCCGGGCGGCGCATAGCTCTGCGGCGTTATCGCTCTGATCGCAGTAGATGCCCCAAAGCGCGTTTGCGAGTTCGTGCGGGTTGATACCGCGGGCATCCCACCAAGCGCGCTCGTTGGCGCCGTGCTGATCGCGATGCGCGTCGGGATGAAGGGGCAGCGCGAAGCGGTCGGGTGCCTTGGTCTGCTTTCCTCGGCCGTAGTGCCCATGCCATGGGCTGGCGAATGAGACATGCGCGGCTTCGACGCCATACCGGCCGGTCACCGCGCACGGTAGTTCGTGGATGAAGGCGAGATAGCCTGCTTCCTTCTTGGCGCGCTTGGTCCTCACGGGATCACGCTGGATGTAGGCAATTCGGGAAGCCATTAAGCACCGCCTTTCGAAGCGGCGGGCGCCCGGTCCATTTGATAGCCAAGTCCAGACAGTCGGAGTTTCAACTGATGTTCTTCCGTAGCTCGCTTGGCGCGCTCCAGCGGAGACAGTTGTTCCACCGCGTTTGCTTTGATAGGCGGCGGGCCGAACTTCTCGAGATACTTCCGGGAATGTTTCGCCCAGACCTTCCGGCCCCAACTAGTCGAGCCTAACTCCCAAGGGCGAGCGGCGCGCAGCGCTTTCTTGCGGGTGGCGAGATCGGCGTCGGTCGGCAGGTTGCGGTGAACCTCGCCGATGGCGCTGGAAGCGGTTTTCTGCCAGTCGATCATGCGGGCACCGCCTGACCCAGAGCGACAAGCTCCGGTATCTGATCGGGCCATATCCACCAGACGGGAAATGCACCTTCCTCTTCCGCACGCCGAAAGTCGCCGCCGTTGGTAACGCGGCGGCCGAAGCTATCGAAGCAGATGGCGGTGAAGTGGTGACCTCGCCACCCTTTTCCTTCGCCGTGCTCGGTGTTCCGGTACTGCGGATGGCAGGTAAGCCACAACGAGGCCTTGTTCACCCACTGCTGGTGGCAGGTGAACTGCTGGCCCTCGAAAGGGGGAGCAATGCGGGTCATGCTCTTGACCGGTGTATTCATCGCTGTGGCGGCCATTACTTGCTCCTCCGAACGCCAAGCGCTTCGTGAATGTCCTGATAGTTTTCGGCTATGATCGGCTTTGTCGGCTTGTGCTGGCGACGGAGCGTGGCGATCTTCTGCTTTCGCTCTGCGACCGCGGGCAGGGCCTTAGCCAGCCGGCGTTTTGCGCGCCATGAGTTCCACGACTGGATTGCGATGAGCATAAGACGGTTCATGCGTCACCGCCAATTTCCACGGCAAGCGCCTGTCCTCGATCAGTGCAGCAGTAGCCGGAACCGGCCACACTGCCTTCATCGTCGAAAAGACCGCGATGAAACTCGGCCAAGCCCTTCCGAGCCAGAGCGCGCACAGTCCGCCGCACTTGATGAAGCTCAAGGGTTGATCGATCGGCGACCCCCTTGAACGAGAGGCACCAGCCCGCTTGGGATACGCCGGCGAGTGCGATCAATGCCTGTTTCTCTCTTTCGCTGACTTTGATGCTCATGACGCCCTCCGCTCTGCCTGCCGGTCGGAACCGGACCGCCCGCGATCTTCTGGATTGGTGAGCTAGATCCCCTGCGCCGAGTAATGCCGATGGATCGCATCCAGATATTGCTTGCTCTGCGCCGTGGTCATTAGCCGGGTAACTGGGAAGTCGAGCGGCATCATCATGAAGGCCAGCTTCTGTTCGTAGGACAGCGGCTTGACGTGTTCGTCATAGGCCTTGCAGAACGCCTCGTTCTCGGCGCGCAGGATCGGCACGCCAAGCATGAGCTTGCATTCGCCGCGGACTTCCTCGGCTGTCCGGTCGCCGAGTTGGTCGGCGACCTCGGTCATCCATTTCCGTTGCAGCTTGTTCTGCGGGTTCGTCCGGTACTTGCCATCCGTCATCGTGGTCGTGAACGGGGGCTTCCTCGCCCGGATCAACCGGATGAGGATATCCTTGTCGAGTTCGTTTGCTACGATGCGGTTGACGGTGCCCATGGTCAGCCAGCCATCAGCATCGAGGCTGCAGGATCCGCTTCGGCCGGTTCATAGAGACGGCGAAGCTTGGCGACCTTGCCGCGCACCTCGTTGATGAAGACGACCACTTCGCACTCAAGCTCGGCAATCACCGTTTCGTCGCGATAAACCCGCTGGCAAAAGAACTGCATGGATTCGGGCAAGCGAGGGTCGAAGGAAACGAAATCACACCACTTCCGCCCCGTGCATGCCATCTGCCACATCATCTGGGTGACGTATTTCGACGGCACGGCCTTGTTGAGCAGCGTTTCGATGTGGGTGTGCGTCTCGGGGCACTTGATTTCGAGAAGCCCTTCCACGTCCACGAGGCCGTCAGGAGATGCACCGCTGTCGGCGATCGTCGGGTGAAGCACGAAGGCGACCTCCGCAACATCGGTATCCCGATAGAACTCGTAAGCCTTGCGGGCATCGGGTTCCTTTTCGGTCCCCCATGCCATCGCGCCGTTGGTGAAGCGTTCGGCCGGTTGCCCGGTCAACCGCTCGGCGATCAGCTCACCGGCATATTTGGCTCGGGATGCCGACACGCCGGTCTTGGTCTTGGCGATAACGTCGGCGACGCGCGAGGCGGTGACCTTACCAGCCCGCAAGGCCAGCCATTCGGGAGATCCCTGAACGATATTATCCATTGGTGCGGTCCTTTTCGATTTTGCTTCTGAGCATGGAGACGGCGCCGGCGTAGTCCGCAGCAGCGATGTCTTCGAGCCGTTCGACCTTCCCCATGCGAAGGAAGCGGGCCATGTCGGCATTGGCGGCCTCGATAAGATCGCGGAGAGTGATCACCTGTTCTTCGGTGATAGTTCCTGCTGGTTCTTTCGGACGGTTCCCGTCGCGGTCGTCGCCCGTGCTGATATTGAAGAGCATGCAGAGCAAGTAGCGGCGGCCATAAGTGGCCGTGCTACCGAAAGCCTGAGTTCCGGTCTTGTTTACGCCGCCCTTGGCGCCAGCGCCGTCTACGGGGATTGCCCCGATGCCGTTACGGACGTAGCCGCCCGCGTGAGAGATTTCCCACTTGATCAGCAGTTCGCCCAGCTCGTTGTAGCCGTCCGGCTGGAACGACACGCCGAAGCCGTGAGCATAGATGACCGGCATGGCCTGCTCTTCGATGGCAGCGAGATCGGCATAGTTCGAATTGGTGTGGCTGTTGCGACGGTTCTTGACGACGACGGGCAATTCTTTCTGGCAGGCCGACATGGCCGCGAAATAGGCTGTCTTCGCCTCGTATTCCCGATCCTGGCGGAGTTGCTCTCGCTGGCGGTCTTCGTCCTGGTATTTCATCTCCAGCAGCTTTTCGAGGCGGTCCATGGGGACATTGGGGTCCATGAGGACGCGTTCGAACATGGCAACCATTGGCGCGGGAACGATGGTCGTTTCTTCGTGGCGTGCTAGGGCGTTCATTGCCTGCTCCTCAATATTTCAGGGTGACGTTGGGGATGGTGCCTTTGACCAAGGCGATGACGATCGACATTGCCTGCTCGTCAGCGATGCCAGAGCACTCGACGATGGCGTTGATGATCGAATTGTTGACCTTCTTCCGATGGTCGCGGTCGGCGTCCCTGCGGCGCTGGTCGGCCGCTTCGGCCTCCCGCTCGTCGGCGATCCGCTTGCGATCGGCTTCTACCTTGCGTTCGGCTTCAGCTGCGGCAGCGGCGATTTCGTCGTCGGCCCGCTTCTGAGCTTCTGCCGCTGCCTGTTCGGCATCGGCGATCCGCTGAGCGGCAACTCGTTCGGCCTGTGCGGCGGCCTCGGCAGCGGCGGCCGCGATGTCGTCCTTGCGCTTCTCTTCAGCCAGACGTTCGTCCTCGACACGCTTCGCCTCTGCGTCGGCAGCTTCATCGTCCGCACGGCGCTGGGCGTCCAGGCGATCACGCTCGGCCTGCGCCGCGCGGAGCTGTTCAAGTTCGGCCGCATCGGCTTCACGCCGTTCGGCAACGCTGATCAGACGATCCAAGGCGGCGAGGGCGTCTGTCTTGGCGAGCGAGGCCCGGTCTTGAAATTCGTCCCAAGCCTCGTTGACGACGACAGCCTCGACGGCATCGCGCATGTCTTTGAGGTCGCCGGATGGGTGATCGGCGGACATGGTGACGTAGGCGAGAAGAGCGTGGACCGCCCTTTGGTGCTTTTCGACCCGCGCTTCTTCGATCGTTTCCCAATCCGTCAACGGCTTCAGAAACGTCGTTCGCAGGCCGACGAGGCGTTCCTCGATCTTGTTGCGGGTTGCGTCCACCTTCTTCTTGTTGAGGCGCCACTCCTCGGTCAGGGCAAAGCCCTGCTTGTCGAGTGCCACCTTGGTCTTGGAAATCTTGTGGGCGAGGGATTTGATCTCGTCCCGGCCCTTCTTCGTCGAGACGTCGTGCTTATGCTCGTTCACCTTCTTCAGGATCGCGTCATAGAGCTTGTCGAACTCGGCTTCGTTGGTGAACGTGGCTACGTTCGGAACGGCCGGCAGCGAGATAATCAAGTCGGTGGATACTTCAGACGACATTAGACGTTCCTTTCAATGGCTGCCCGATGCTCAAGCCGTTCCTGCTGGACGGTTCCGAAGACAAGCAAGGCAAGGATGAGAGAGGCGAGGGCGACGGCTTCGATCCTTGTTCGGATCGCGCGGGCTGATTGCCGACGGCGTGAGCGGGATGAAGGGGCGGATGATCGGATCGGGGCGGGTCATGATCAAAAACCACCGTCCGTCGGTTCGCGCGGGAGGTCGCCGTTATCAATTCGACTGACCTGCATCGAACGTCCGTCCCGAGTTACGAGGAACATCGTTCGGCTCTTCATCACGTGATCGACGCGAGAATCCGTCACACCGTCCAACTCCATGCCGAAATCTTCGCTTTCAATCATCGCCTCGGCTTTCGCCTTGGCTGCATCGAGACTGTCGGCAATGAGAGTGACGCGAATTTCGCCCTCGACTGAAAAGCGGACCTCGTATTCGTTCGGCCGCTCGTTCTGTAAAAAGCCCGCTGCATTCCTGGTGAAGTTTGTCATCGGCGCTACTCCGCAGCGACGGCGAAGACTCGAGCCTTCATCCGTTCGTTTTCAGCCATGACGGTTTCATGAAGGCCGCTAAGACGCATGCGGGTGAGGTAAGCAGAGATTGCCGCCTCGACGCCCTTGTCGTTGCCCGGTTCGGCATTCCAGAAGGCTTCCATCGCGTCAAAGAGCGCGGACTTATCGAGAGCGACGGTCATGCCGCCACCTGCAGAGCATGGCGCTCAGACTGTGACGAGATCAGCATCTGAATGAGTTCGGTGTGCTTGCCGAGCGTCCAGCCAGCGGGCTTCCTCGACGAACGGACGTACTGCGCGCACTTACCCTGATGAAAGCGGATGTTCTCCGCGAGGTAGATCGAAGCCGCGCCGGGGCTGCGAGTGTTCGCCTCGTCGATGATCTTCTTTGCTGCTGCCTGGATGTCCATGTCTCAACTCCGGTGAAGCGGTTTGTTGAGAATGTTGTAGCGCGAATCGCTACGAATAGCAATGGTAATGTAGCGAGGATAGCTACATTTTTGTTGCGATCGGTTTTTGGATAACGTATCTGTCTCGGCAAGTGATGGGCGACCGGGTGCAATTCCCGAGCCGGTGAAGCCCCGGCGCGGGGGAGCGTGGGTCCCACTGTGCTGCCAGATAACGAGGTTCGATTAGCTGAGAGGCGTCATGCAATTCAGGATTAGTCCTGAGGGGTAGGGGAGCTTAGCTGTCTCCCTCCCTCCCTCTCATCAAGTTCAAGATAGAAAAACAACAATCATTGAAGGTAGAAAACTGGAGTACGAGGTACGCGTGAGTGTATTCGGTTGAACCAGAATCACTTGCTTGGTAGTCTCAACCTACTCCCGCAGGAGCGACCCCACTGCCTAGAGTAGTGTGGACCGTGAAAACCGGTGGCGCTTGCGCCTAGGCCCTGCGGGACCCCTATTTCAACTTACGATGCCAGATTGTGTATTTGTCCTTGATCCGGGTATCCCGGAAGGCGTCGCCCACTTGCGCGCGGTTCAACACATATTGGCTAAGATGATTTTTCGACGGAGAAGAACCCTCTTTGAGGTGGTGACCGTTGAGGCGATGCGAAACAGCACCGAGCAGAAGGTCCACCATCTGCAGGCAGAGAACTTCTTTCGAGTCGCGAAACTGAATTCGCCGAAACGGTAGCGGCCTGGAGTCGGCTGTTTTCTTACAGCCGTTGTTCAGGATTGTCTGGAGCTCATCAAGCGATGAGGTCGTATCTCGATGGTCAGCGTAGACGTGAAAAAGGGATTCGGGGTAAAGACGGGCGCATTTGAACAGGAGCTGGTAGACCTCCTTGTTGAAGCCTAGCTCTCTCGATCCGCCGTTATAGACGTGCTCTTTCCGCTTTGTGGTGTCGACGGCCATCGCGTGGAAGTGCAGCGGTTCATATTCTGCCACCGCGTCGAAAAAACAATCGATGACCAGCTTGTATGCGAACAGCTTCGCTGCCGAAACCTTCGTCCATTTCATCTCGCCGTTGGGCAGCTCCAGAGCTGTGGCATGGGTAATGTAACGTTCGAATAGCGACACAAACCGGTTGTCGAGCACAAGGCATCCGAAGGTGAGATATTTGTGTTTCGTCTGGCTGCTCTCATCCAGAAAAATCGTATACGTGCCTGGCGGGATAGGGGTCAACGTAGCTCCTACGACCGGCTAGACTTCGCCCGCTCACATGCCCGCTCGATGTCGGACGACGAGATCAGCCCCGCGAGAGCACAGTCATTGAGCATCAGCGTGTCGTCGGCGCTGAGCCGCCCCGCTGCAATCTCGCTGAGACGTCCCTGACACTCCCGAGGACTGACAGAGGCCCCTAGGGATGGCGACGTTCCGAGTACTAAAAATGAAATCAGCGGAATCAAGGCCTTCGGCAAATGCATACCGATACGAGCAAAAATGATTCGACACATGCGCTGATCCCTGCTTTTTTAGCGTGAACAGAATGAGAACAAACGGGAGAAGAAAATGGCTAGGGAAGCAGTGACTGAGTTCATCGTATTGCCGCCAGCCGATGCCGACGACGACCACGGGCGCATCAAAGCCCACCTTGGGGAGGCATTCCCCGGGTACAAATTCACCACAGTTTCCGGCATGCGGCTGGCTGGCGACGAGTTCCAGGTTATCCCCATCATGGGGACCGTCGGCGGCGGCGAGGTCGCAGACGAGGTTGGTGGCATGTGCGAAGAGCCGGAACGCTGGCTGCTTGACGACATCGTGCAGGTCTGCAGGCGCTTCGATGTCACAACTGCCAAGCGCCGGGCCTCCTGATCATTTTCTAGCGATGTGGCCACAGATGCGCCCAATAACATGAAGTCGATCCAATTCGACTGTGAAAGTCTCGAGGTTCGGATTATCGGAGATTATGCGCACCTGTGGCGGATCGCTGAAGGGTACCCGCTGCAAGCGTTTGATCTGCGGCTCAGTCATCCCATCGCTGATAGCGTAAACCGTGTCAGCGACCATCTTGTTCTGGGACATGTCAACAATCACCCGATCGCCTGGCATGTACGTCGGGATCATGGAATCCCCAATGATCTCCGTTATGATCGTGACCGACGCTTGAACCTTCGCTTCATTTCGAAGGTAGTCTTCCGGGATGAGCCATTCAGCTATTACGCGATGGCCTGAGATGTTGCCGGGGCCAACGGGAAGATTGATGACGTCGCCGACAACCCCCATCCCGGCGCCAACCTTCAGATCCAGCTCAGGAAGAGCACCGGTGATATGCGGTGTCCACCGATCCCGGCTGTAGGCAGCGCCTTGCTCGATCTCTGCATCGTGCTCGTCGGGATCGAATGACGAGATGAGAGGTCGCCTGACACTACCTTCCATCGGATAGCCCGTGACAGACGAGATGTGCATAGCCTCGTCAGCGGATACATCACGGCGGCCTTTGATGATCTTGTTTATGACTGACCTGTCGTCAGCCCAATTGAATTGCGCGTGAAGCAGCCGCGCCACTTCCGCCTGAGACTTCCCGGATGAGGCGACCGCCTCTGCAACCCACTTCTGCATCATTCCTATTCTGTAGCGAAAACCGCTATTTAAGTCTGTTTCCATTATCGCTACGAATTTGCTTGCTTTGTGTAGCCAATATCGCTACACATTGGGTATGGAACCTGCATCGACAATCATTCGCCAACTGGGCGGCCCGAACAAAGTTGCTGACATCGTCGGCGTCCATCGCACGCGCGTTTCCAACTGGAAACGACCTCGGGGCGATGGGGGCACCGGTGGGATGATTCCTTTCAAACACGTCCCCGCATTGATCGCAGCAGCGAAGGTCGAAGGCATCGACCTTACTGCCGACGACTTCCTTCCGCGGCAGGAGAGCGCAGCATGAGTGACGCACACGGTGTAGCCAGAGATCAGCTTCGTTCGTTCATCGAGCGGATAGAACGTCTCGAAGAAGAGAAGAAGACCATCGCCGACGACATCAAGGATGTTTACGGCGAGGCAAAGGGAATGGGTTTTGATGGCAAGATACTGAAAAAGGTCATCGCGATCCGGAAGATGGACCGCGAGGAGCGAGCTGAGCAGGAAGCGATCCTCGACACCTATCTCGCTGCCCTCGGCATGATCGAGCAGCCCGATTTCTTCGATGAGCGACCGAACCGCTCGACTGGAGAAGTTTCGACCCGTCTCGTCCAGCAGGTGGCGACCGGCATGCAGACTGAAGCCGGTCGCGCTGCCCTCCTGACCGCTGTCGATATCATGATCGACCGCGAAGAAAAGAATACCCGATCCGACGCCCCTCCCGCGTCGGCCGCTGCTGTCATCTCCTCCTCCAATGACACAGCTAAAGGGGAGGCCGGGTCTCCGGTCGGTCTCCCCGAGAATTCGCCGGAAACGGCAGATGATGTTACCCGGCCCGCAGCCTTGGCGGTTCCCGGCGGCGAACCGAGCATACCAAGCCCTGATAATGGTGGCGCAAAAATGGATGGTGGCACCAACCGCTATCCAGGCCGTTCCGACGAATACGTCGGCATCGAAAGCACTCAATCGGGGCAAGCCGTCACCACTCCCAGGCCCGCGCCATCCATGGACGAATTGCGGATCGCCAACGCTCTGATCCTCAGACCGAACTGCAAGCGCCCCGGTCTGGAGACTTGCGGCGGTCAAGGCCGGACCCATTGCCGGGATTGCATTGCTGCGCCGGTCGAGAGAATGAGGGAAGAGGCATGATGTCCTTGAAGTTCACGCCCTCTGATCGCCGGCCCGTCAGAAAGATCGACACTTCTGCTCTCGTCGCCGAGTTCGAGGCAAAGGGCGGCACGGTGCGCCGTTTCGAGCCCGGGGAAACCGCGTCCTACGACAGCGTGAAGATCTATCTGCTCGAGCAAGGCTACCAGCTTTCGATGGTTCGAAACATGAACTGCGTCAAGCGGATCAACGCCAAGGGCAAAGGCAAAGCCATGCACTGGTCGAAGATCATCGCGCTCGTCGACGAGCTGCGCGCGGCCGAAGGCAAGCAAACATTCAAAGCGAGGAGAGCAGCATGAAAACGTGGTGGGAGCGTGCATCAACGAAACAGCGCCTTGCGCAGATTGACGGCGGGATCGAATGCGGGATGAACTCTGCACAGGTCGCGAAAAACTGCGGCGCTGCGATCTATACGAATGGCAACGCTGTTCTTTCCTGCGCTCATCAGAACGGACGAAGTTTCCCGAACATCAAGTCCGCAGCTGGCTTGGCGCGCATTAAGCGTGCCGCATCCAGGAACTCTATTTTCGGCCGGGTTCATCAGGAGATCAATTCTCCGGATGCTTTCACCATCTTCGGCGGGGAGGCCTGAGCTATGCGGAACTTTGAAACTGATTTCGCCCGCATCTTCGGTGACCCAATCGATGCAGAGGCACAGGTGGCCGTCGAGAACGGGACGGGCATTCGTGCGGCGGTACCGCGTCCCGTTCTCGACCGACCGGCAAGCGAGTGGACGGAAGCCACGAGGATAGCTGCCGTCGATGAACTCGCTCACATCTTTGGAGGCCCGCATGTCTGATCTCTTGTTCTGGAGCCTGGTTGGTTTCGCGACAATCGTTTCGCTCGTGCTGCTGGTCGTCGTGTTGATCGCCTGCAAGGAGCGTCAGTTTCGCCGCCGCACTCCTGCGCAGCGGAAAGCCCACCGCGAAGTCATTGCGCGCTACCGGGCACTCCGGTCCGATACCGAACGCATGGCGGGCATGCAGTGAAAGACCCGCGCGACGCTGTCTTGAGGCTCTGGAAGGTCGGGTTCGACACGAAGTCGATTGACTTCTGAGAGTGCCCGAGGCCCTCGCGCTCAAATGGATTTCTGAGGAGCGAAGCGCAGAGCGCGGCCTTCCTTCTCCCTACGAGGATCAACCGGCGCGGCTATCCGCCTGACACCGAGATCCGAAACGACGAGGGCGACGACATCGCCCAGCTTGATTGGATCGCCGCATGCGGGCGGCGGTTCGGAGACGGCGGGCAGGGGCCCTGCAAGGCTAACCCGTTCGCCGTCTCGCACTTCAGTTCCAGTCCCGTGGCTCATCTCTGATCCCCTTCAACAAGGATCACTTAGCCACAGGAGTTGTCGGAAATGTCCGAAAAGGCGTCGGAGAAATCAGAAATGAGTACTGCAGTATTCTGTCAAAAAGCTTTGAGGAACGATATCGCACCGCCGACGCTGGGCAGCGTCAGCAATCGCATTCGCTACGCGGCTTCTAAGCTGGGCTGGTCCTACACCCGCACAAAAGACGCTTGGTACGCGGATCCCCGAATTTCCATCAGTCCCAAGGAGCTGTTCCGCGTCGAAGCGGTCAGCGGCCTCCAATACGCACGGCAGGAGGTGCGCACCAATGACGAAGCAATCGAACGAGCCACAGCTCTCCTGGGTGGCGAAGACGCGCATCTCTTTCGCTCGTTCTTTGCTGCGGTCCTCAAGGTGGTTGGCTTTCAAGATCGCCCCTGAGCTTCGCGACGATCCAGCTCCCCCAGGCGGCTAACTCCTCCCGGCCGCCCAACTGCCGCGCAAATGCGGATTTTCTTTTCAGACCGAAGGCGAATGGCATGACGAACAATCTACGCGATCTCGATCGCCTTCATCTTCTCCCGGAGGTCGCCATTGTACGCGGCGCCGTCGACGCCAGAATGAACCCGCCGATGGCAATTCGGACACAGAGCTATAACAAACCGCGGATCATCAGGGCCGCCATCGGTAAGGCGGCGAATGTGGTGCGGCTCGAGGTAGGGAACGCCGTTGGTCCGCACAAATGGGGCACGTTGGCTGCAACCTTCGCAATGTCCAACCGCTCGCGCGACCACGTAATCACGCACGTCACGGCTTCGCTCGAAAACCGTTGTGCTCGAGGTGCTTTTGGCCGGCGCGGGTTTCGCTGCAGCAAACGCCCTTTCCCGAAGGGACGCGAGGCTTCCGACGGTCGTGGGCAAATCGGACACACGTTCGATAACATTTTCGACCAATCGCAATTCAAAAACGATCGCATTACGCAGGTTGCCGAGCCGATCGGGGGCAGGGCGAACCTGGTAGCCTTCGCAGATCATTTCTCCCTCGAACACAACGCCTCGAGGGGCGATTTTGAAAAGCAGTACACTTTTGCCGTTCGCGGCATGATGGGCGATTGCTCGGTTACCCTTTTGCATGACCATGTCACCGACTTGGCCCTCGCCAAAATACTCGAAGACGCCGTCATCGCGCCAACGGTCGCTGTATCCGTGTTCTTCGCCTTCTTCACCGGTGAAAACGATGACAATCGAGTGTTTGGCGGGGGTAGCGATCCCGCCGCGCTGTTGGCCATCAAATCGGGCATGAATATCAGCGCGCCGGCTATACATCCGGCCAATTTCAAATCCCCAAGCCACCCGACCCTCCCCGTGGTTCTTCAGCGCCCGGTTTTCTCATGCCGGCATTTCGTTCGGGTTAACTCGTGCCATACGAGGAGGGCGGCATGACCGAACCTACCGAGATGATTGACTGGCTCGATCGCCGTATCGCCAGCGCAAACCTATGGCTTGAAGACCATGGCAGGGAGGCAAAGAAGCCTCGACCTGAAAACGAGATCGCCACCAAGGAATATGACGTCGCTAGGTTGGAGGAAATCCGTACGGCCTATGTGAAGGCGCTTGAGCGCAGACAGGCGGCGGCATGAGCCAGTTTCTCTCTCCGATCGTTGCGACATCATATTTATCGCAGGATACCGGCTTCCTTCGCCGCAGTTTCAAACGCGGCACGCGCCTCTGCGCTAGGGATAACTCCCTTCGCCGCGTCCAAGCATGCCTTTCGCGCCGTTGCATAACTCGGGCTCTTGGTCTCGGGCCAAGATTTCTTCAGGAATGTGACCGCCTCTCGGGCGTTCCTGATGACGAGAAAACGATCCTCAATATTCAACTCAACGTTCGCATCCCAGATGCTAATCATGACGTCCTCCGTAGGGCAGGCATTCCACAAACGTATTTTAGCGAAAACTGTTCCACGCGACTTATCCTGACAAAATTGCGGGTGGCAGCATGAGACTCTTTCAAGACACATGGCCGTTCGGCGACCTGCAACCCCATAGCTTTGATTTCATCATGGCGGATCCGCCTTGGCGGTTTGCCGTGCGTTCGGAGAAGGGCGAAGGCAAGTCCGCTCAGGCCCACTACAAAACCATGCCCCTCGATGAGATCAACGCCATGCCAGTGCTCGATCTGGCCGCACCAAACTGCACGCTCTGGCTCTGGTGCACGGCCCCGATGCTTCCACAGCAACTGACGACCGTCCGTGCATGGGGCTTCACCTACTGCACTGAAGGCGTCTGGGTGAAGATGACCAAGCACGGCAAGGTCGCGTTCGGGACCGGCTATGGGCTGCGCGGTTCTCATGAGCCTTTCATCATCGCCAAGCGCGGAGAACCGACGCTGACCAGATCCACCCGGTCGGTCATCCACGGTAAGGTTAGAGAGCACTCGGAAAAGCCAGAGGAAGCCTATCACGAGGCCGAACGGCTAATGCCGCGCGCCAATCGACTCGACCTTTTCAGTCGGACCAACCGCAAGGGCTGGACGGCATGGGGCGATGAAGTCGGCAAGCTGGGAGAGGCGGCATGAACATCCATCTCACCCGAGAGGAAGGCCGCCAGCTTCTCTCCCAGAAGAAGAAGCCCACAAACAAGTTCAACGCCAAGCGCGTTCTACTCGACGGTATCTGCTTCGATAGCAAGGCAGAGGCGACCTACTACGCCGCCCTGAAGCTTCGCGAGAAGGCCAACGAGGTGACGGACATCGAAGTGCAGCGCTGGTATGACCTGATCGTTAACGGCGTGCTTGTCGCCCGGTACCGAGCTGATTTCGTGTTCTTCGACCGGATCTGCTGTGCTCGGCGCATCGTCGACACCAAAGGCGTTGTCACTCGTGATTTCCGCGTCAAGCAGAAGCTCATGAAGGCTTGCTTCGGCATCGATGTCGAGGTGATCCGATGAGCAACCGTGCTTGGATGCCGCTCCACATCGCTGACTATCTCGCTGATACCGGGCACCTGACCGCGACCGAACACGGCGCCTACATGCTCTTGATCATGCACTATTGGCAAAACGGGCACTTGCCGGCGAACGAGAAGCTGATAGCCCGCGTGGCCCGCATGACGGCTGACCAGTGGGAAGAGAGCCGTGACGTCATAGCGATGCTGTTCGGCCCGGGCTGGACGCATAAGCGTATCGATGCCGAGCTTTCGAAGGCCGACGACATAATCGAAAAGCGCCGCGCCGCTGCCGAAGCCCGATATGGCAAAGGAAAACCGATTGCGGATGCAAGTGCAGTGCAAGTGCAGAGCAAATGCACTGATACGGGCGTGCCACCTTTAACCGACAACCTTGGTTCTTCACTTCGTTCAGAACCAATTCAAAAAAAACGCGAGGCTGAAAACGATCTGGACGAGAAGGCTTTTGGAAGCTGGTTCTCCTCCTGGCCGACCTTCACGACCGACGACGAGGACAAGGCCCGGTCGGCATGGCAGGCACTGTCGCCAGTCGAGCGCAAGACCGTAACGGCCAACACTCCCGGATACATCACCACCGTCAAGGCCAGCAGGCGGGACACGTGGCACGCCGCTGACAAATACCTGTCCAAGCGACTGTGGGAGCGGGTGAAGGGCAGGCCACCGCCGCCTACGAGCCGAGAGGAATACATCGCCGCCGAACTCAGACGTGCCGAAAGGAGCTTCCAATGAACATCAGAAACAGTGAACTGCACCGGCAAAGCGCTGAAGCACAGGCGGTTAGAGCCCGCCTGATGGATCCTGCCGCATGGGTGAAACAGGCCGACGTCGAGCGTCTTCGCGTTTCCCTGCAGACCGAGACCGAACGAGCGCAAAAGGCGCTGGCAGAGAATGACGTTCTGAAAGGCCGCTTAGTCCGTCAAGGCTATCTGGTTTCGAGACTGGAGCTGGACCTCGCCGATCGCGATGCCCGCATACTGGCCCAAGCCGACCGGATATGCCTGCTCGAAAACGTCGGCATGACCGCACGGCAGGACAAGAAGCCTGTGGCCGATATCATCGCCAAGGTGTTGGCCGATTTCCCAGATGTGACCTGGCAGGAGATATGCGGCATCCGCCGATCTCGCCGGCTCATCGAACCACGTCAGAGGTGCATGTTCGAGGTCTCCCGTCAGCGGGCGGATTTATCCTTCCCAGCAATTGGCCGGATATTCGGCGGCCGGGATCATACCACCATCATTCATGCGGTTCGGAAGGTGAAATCACAGGAAACGAACCAGGACACCACGACATCAAATTGAGCGCGGCGGCGGCCCAACATACAGCGAGGAAAAGACCATGACCACAGCAGCAGAAGCAGCACAGAACTTCCACTGGTTCGCCTTGCGCGTACCGCCACAGAAAGAGCAGGTGGCGCAGCTAATCCTTCGCCGGAACGGACTGGCGACCTTCCTGCCGGTTCGCCGCGAATGGCGCCGGCGCAACAAGTACACGAAGATCAAGGAGCTTCGGACCTATCCGCTCATGCCCCGCTACGTCTTCACCGGATTTTCCAAGCGCGTGCCGATGTGGTTCGACCTTTTCAATCTGCCGCTGATTACAGGCGTCGTCGGCATCGGCGGCCGCCCGATGAAGCTCGACCAGGACGGCATGGAGCGGATCATGGGGCTCTACCAGAACGCAATCGACGCCCCGAAAGAGCAGAAGTGGATGGAGACCCATAAGGAATTTGCCGAAGGCGATACCGTCCAGATCCTCGGCGGTTCGTTCGACGGTCTCGTCGTCCCAGTCCTGGGAATCGACGGGCCAAATGCGAAAGTGTTGATATCGCTCTTCGGGGGAGAACGTTCCGTGAATATAGCTGTTGATCAACTTGTTGCCGCATAGTATAAACAGGGCAGGGCGACTTCGGCTGATTTGCGTCAATTTGGCGCCGACGAAATCCAGAGAACGCAAATATGCGTTCTTCCATCTGGTGAGTTATGTCTTTTTAAAACCGGCATTTGCAGATACACCGGAGCGGTCGTGCTACTGGGAATAGAAAATCCCGTACATCATAATGATCGCGTAAAGAATGAACGCTCCAACTGCGATGCCGCCAATCACCATGACCACACCCTGACCGGCCGCAACCTTGCGCCGGTTCTCTGCGGGGGTGTCATTCGATGGGGCCAGGCCCGTTTGTGATTTTTCCATTGTCATGTCCCTGCGCAACTGCTCGAATACGAGGTGCGGTCTCTACTGAGACTGATCGATTGCATGAGGCGATGGTTGTCCCGGCGTTGTATCACCGTGGCCGGGCAGAAATATCACGAGCGCTAGGACGACGACGAGGGCGACGATAAGGGCTGCAATTACTTTGCCGTTGCGCATAGCGAAGTTCCTTCGAACAACGAACTCACACTTACGACAAAGGTTCCGTAGGCAGGAATACAGTGCATAGAGCTTGTCAGAGTGGCCCGTCACTGGGCAAATGCGACCACCCCGTCTACGCGGTAGGATGGTCGCCTTCAATTTGCCTTTACTGAGCTGGTGTCGTGGTCGAAGGCTGCGTTGTTGTCGGTTGTGTTGTTGTCGGTTGAGTTGTCGTTGGTTGAGTTGTCGTCGGTTGAGTTGTCGTCGGTTGAGTTGTCGTCGGTTGAGTTGTCGTCGGAGTCGTAGTTGTGGTTGACGGCTCGGTCGTCGTAGCCGGCGGTGTAGTTGTTGTTGTCGCAGTGTCATTGTCCCCCGGCATCATGAAAGCAAGCGCAAGGACAACAACCACGGCGGCAACTGCAAGGCCAATAAGGGTATTCCGGTTCATTGCTGGTTCCTCCTAAGTGTACCACTTAGTGAAATGGAGCGCGGCGTGGAATTTTCAATCCACATGTCGGAGTAGAGCAGCCCGGTACCTCGCCAGCCTCATAAGCTGGATGTCGCAGGTTCAAATCCTGTCTCCGCAACCAATTTTAGATCCCGTCCTGCAGACATACAGGACGGGCTTCTATTCTATGTCTCCGCCTGTTCGAGAGCGGGCGATGTTCCGAGCTTCACTCGTAATAATAGACGGGGTCATCCTTCGAAGCTTTGACCAGATTAATGCTGTGCAGGCAGTCTGAGCGGTTCACGTAGCTCTCGCTGCTTCGGGCAATTTCTTCGCCATTCTTCGCGTAGTAGACCCAATACCAGTTTCCGCTCTTGTCCTTACGCTCTCGATAGCACGGTAAAGTCTCTGCCATTCCGTTTTCCCTTCTGCTGGTTGCATCAGCATGAAAGATCGAACGACTAAGAGTCGCAATGGCAATTAAAGATTGCGCCCGCTTAACGTGCAATATTTGAAATTTATCCACGTTGTTCACAGTGGTAGCCACCAAAGACAAATAAACACGTCGATATATATCAAGGGTTGAATTGGTGAGGTGAATGAACGCCAGCCGCCCATATCCGCCCGAAAACATGTTTGGGCTCGACGACTTCAAATCGTTTGTGCCGGCGCATGACGTGGGGGATTGGGTAGAGGCGACATTCTTCGACCCGTCGTCGCCTGTCGCCAATCCAGAGCATGACCATCTCGCCAACGCCCACATCGGCTACCTCTGGACCGTTGTTGAGAACAACCGCAAGGGTAAGCGGGTGATAGGCCAGTGTGAGACCGGCTCACCGCAGGGTGCGATGGGCAAATGGCCCCGCGCACGGGCAGAGCAGCAGGTGGTCGAGTGGTTCGGATCCGTTCCGGACTTCATCATCACGCTTGATGCAGAATACTGCCAGCAATGCGGCGATGCGGAATTCATGGCTCTGGTCGAGCATGAGCTTTACCACGCCGCCCAGGACGTCGATGCCTTCGGCGCTCCCAAGTTCAACAAGATGACCGGCCAGCCGGTGTTCACCATCCGTGGACACGACGTGGAGCAGTTCATCGGCGTTGTCCGTCGGTATGGGCCAGATGCTGCTGGTGTCCGCGCCATGGTGGATGCAGCCAACCGGCCACCCGAGATCGCCCGCGCCCATATCGAGCATTCCTGCGGGACATGCCTTTTGCGCGTTGCCTAATCCTCGAACATTTCGAATTCCAAAGGGTCGATAATGAGCTTCACCGTCATTAAGTGGTGCAGCTCACCATGGATTGTCGCTCCGCCCCTACGAGTTTTCCGTAATGTGACTTGCGGAACATCCGCCCTTATCTGTCTCAACTTTGCGTACGCTTGATCGTGCGACATGGTGCCCGGATAGCGAACGAAATATCGTGCGGTAGACATAAGGGCCTCTGCTGAATGTTTGACGGGACTTTGACACGCTAATGGCGAAAGCAAAACTTGCCAATGAGGTGAAGACCTACATTGTGCAGGCCTTGGCCTGTTTCGATAGCCCGTCGGTTGTGGCTGCCGCTGTCAAGAAGGATTTCGGGCAGGAAGTGAGCCGCCAGCTGGTCGAGAGCCACGACCCGAACAAGAAGGCTGCCTCTGGCTTGGCGCCAAAGTGGCGGGTGCTGTTCGAGGAGACCCGCAAGACCTTCCTCGAGGATACGGCGTCCATCGCCATCAGCCATCGGGCCGTTCGTCTCCGCGCATTGCAGCGCATGGCAGACAAGGCAGAGAACAGCGGCAACATGGTGCTCGCCTCGTCGCTTCTTAAGCAGGCTGCAGAGGAAGTAGGCGGCAGTTACACGAACCGCCGCGAACTAACAGGGAAGGACGGAAAGGACTTGCCGGTGCCAGTGTCTCCGGTGACGATCTTCCAGTTGCCCGATAATGGCAGGAGCTGAGAAGGGCGCGCCAGCCCAGACAATCATCCGGCCGCAACCGGGGCCACAGATGGCCTTTCTGGCGTCGGCGGCCGATATCGCGATCTATGGAGGTTCGGCCGGCGGCGGCAAGACATGGGCGCTGCTCATGGAGCCGCTGCGCCACGTGGCCAATCCGCAGTTCGGCGCCGTATTCTTCCGGCGCTCGACGGTGCAGGTCCGAAACGAGGGCGGTCTATGGGATGAGAGCGAGAAGCTCTATCCCGCCATCGGCGCGGCTCCGAAAGAGCACGTGCTGCAATGGAACTTCCCGTCCGGCTCGTCGGTCTCGTTTGCGCACCTGGAGCATGACAAGACCGTCCTTAACTGGCAGGGGTCGCAGATCCCGCTTATCTGCTTCGACGAGCTGACCCACTTCAGCGCCAAGCAGTTCTGGTACATGGTCTCGCGTAACCGCTCGATGAGCGGGGTTAAGCCCTACATCAGGGCAACGTGTAATCCGGATGCCGACAGCTGGGTCGCCGAGTTCATTGCCTGGTGGATAGACCAGGACACGGGCCTACCGATCCCGTCGCGTGCCGGGGTGCTTCGCTGGTTCGTCCGCATCGGTGACGCCATCATATGGGGAAGCAGCCCCGAGGAGCTGGCGCATTATACCGCGCCGAACGAGGACGGCGTTGATGCTCCGATCCCGCCAAAGTCGGTAACATTCATCCCGGCCAAGCTCAGCGACAACCGCGCGCTGATGGCGGCCGATCCGAGCTATCTCGCCAGTCTCATGGCTTTGCCTACGGTCGAGCGGGAACGCCTGCTTGGTGGTAACTGGAAGATCCGGCCTGCCGCTGGTCTGCTGTTTCAGCGCGGATGGTGCCGGGTCGTCGATGCGGTTCCCGCCGGTGTCCGATGGATGCGCGGATGGGACTTGGCCTCGACGCCGAAGATCGAGGGCAACGATCCGGACGCCACGGCGGGCACGAAGATCGGCAAGTTGCCAGACGGCAGCTACATCGTCGGCCATCACGTGACTGACTTCCTATCGCCATCCGGCGTTGAACGGTTGATCAAGAACACCGCCGACGCCGATGGGATCGAAACGCAGATATCGCTGCCGCAGGATCCGGGGCAGGCGGGCAAGTCGCAGGTCACCAACCTGACGAAGATGCTCGCAGGATTCAATGTCCGGGCAACGCCGGAATCAGGCGACAAGATTACCCGGTTCAGCCCCTTCTCCGCTCAGGCGGAGGCGGGCAACGTCATTATCCTGCGGGCGCCATGGAATAACGCCTGGTTCGCCGCTCTTGAAGGCTTCCCGGAAGCCAAGCATGACGACGACGCCGACAGCACGAGCCGTGCATTCAACGCGCTGTTGAACGCCAGCACCTTCACGCTTTCGAATATCTGAGGAACAACCATGGTCAATGTCATCACGCTGTTTCGCGACAGCTTGACCAGCCTTGTTTCGAGGATGGGTACGGAGCGGGATAAGGCCGCGACCGTCTTCTACACTCAGCCGGTCCTGACCGACGAGCAGATCATCGCCGCCTATCGCGGATCCTGGCTGCCGCGGAAGATCGTCGATATCCCGGCGCTGGACAGCTGCCGCAAGTGGCGCGACTGGCAGGCGAAGAAGCCGCAGATCGAAGCCATCGAGGAGGAGGAGAAGCGCCTGAACGTGAAGGGCAAGGTGCTTGAGGCTGCCAAGAAAGCCCGGCTGTTTGGTGGCGCTGCTGTCTATATCGGGACAGCCGACGAAGCGACGAACGCGCCGCTTGAGGTCGATCGGGTCAGCAAGGGCGGCGTGAAGTATCTCACGGTGATGACGCGCCGGCAGCTCAAGGCTGGCGAGATTGACCGTAACCCAGCTTCGGAATGGTACGGGCGCCCGAAGGATTACACCCTCGACAGCCTGACCGGCGAGCATATCGTAATCCATCCGTCGCGCCTGGTGCTTCTGTCTGGAGCAATGGCGCCGGACGAGGACATGAACACGGCCCTCAACCAAGGCTGGGGCGAAAGCGTTCTGACTGCCACCCTCGACGCGATCAAGAATGCCGACAGCACTGCCGGCAATATCGCATCGCTCGTGTTTGAGGCGAAGATCGACATCATCCGTATTCCAGACTTCATGGCTTCGTTGAACAACGAGGTCTATCGCTCTAAAATCATTGAGCGTTACAGCCTCGCGAACATGTCGAAAGGCATCAACGGAACGCTGCTTCTGGACAAGGAAGAGGAATACGAAAGCAAGAGCGCATCGCTCGCCGGCCTGACCGACATCCTCATGGCTTTCATGCAGATCGTCTCAGGGGCGGCCGATATTCCGGTTACCCGTCTCCTCGGCCAATCGCCTGCCGGAATGAATGCCACCGGCGCCAGCGACATGAAGAACTACCATGACCGCATCCAGTCTATCCAGGAGTTGGAGATACAGCCGGCAATGGTTCGGCTCGACGAATGCCTTGAGCGATCGGCCGACGTGAAAGACCCTGACGTCTACTATCAGTGGGCGCCGCTCGAACAGATGAGCGAGAAGGAACGCGCCGATATCTTCAAGACCACTGCCGATGCAGCGCGTACCATCGTGGGTACGACCAGTGGACAGGAGATCATCACTCGCGAAGCGATCTCGAAGGGCCTGACAAACCGGCTGGTTGAGGATGGCGTACTGCCCGGCCTAGATGCGGCGGTTGAAGAATACGGCCCGATTGAAGAGCAGGAGCCTTCCGAAGAGGAACTTGCAGCTGCAGCCGCGGCGACAAAGCCTTTACCGAAGCCCACGGCTTAGCCGTTCAAATACGTTGCGTTATCGTTCATGTTCCATGAGGCCCATGCTTCATCAAACTGAACAACAATTACTTGATCGTTTTCGTCGAGATCGTCTTTGAGGTGATCCCGAAGCGCCGCCACGTTTGTTGTATTTGTCTTGAGAAGCCAAACTGACTTTTGTGAGTGAAAAGCACCAAGTGCTTTCAGTTTGTTGATGATGCAAGTGTAGTTTTGACCTTGTTGTTTGAGGTCATAGGCAATCAGAAATTTGGCCAAGTCGTTCCCCTATGTTGCTTGAGCATTCGGCCACAAAGGTCAACCAAGAGTCGAGTCTGACTTAAGGAGTATGCCTCCATGAATTTTACGGACGCTGTAACCGTCGCGGGAACGCGCCGGACTGCCGACGGCTACCTGATTGCCGAAGCCAAGGCCGTTCGCACGGGCATCCAGCTTTATCTTGGCGACGAGGTGGGCAAGCCTGATCGGAAGATAGTGCGCGTCTATCGGCCAGCCGAAGAAGTGTTTTCCGACAAGAGCTTGCAGTCGTTTACTCATGCACCGGTTACGGTCAATCACCCGGACGAGGCGGTCAACGCCGGCAACTGGAAAGACTTAGCCGTAGGCGAGGTAAGCACGGCCGCGAAGAAAGACGGCGACTGGGTATGGCTGCCGCTGATCCTTAAGGACAAGGACGCCATTTCAGCGGTCGAGAGCGGCAAGCGCGAGTTGTCTGCCGGCTATGAATGCCAGCTCGACTGGACGCCCGGTACCGCCCCTGATGGCCAGCAGTTCGATGCCGTTCAGCGCAACATCAAGATCAACCATCTCGCCATCGTCGATCGAGCGCGGGCCGGTTCTCAAGCTCGCATCGGTGACGGTGCGGGAAACTGGGGTGTTTCCCCTGTCACCAGTGATCAGAAACCGAAGGAAAAGATCATGACCCTGAAGACGGTTACCGTCGATGGCATCCCGGTTGAAGTAACCGACCAGGGTGCGATCGTCATCACCACGCTGCAGACCCGGCTTGCCGATGCTGTCGCAAAGCTCACTGCCACCGAAACGGCTCACCAGACGGTGATTGCCGCCAAGGATGCCGAGATCGCCAAGAAGGACGCCGAACTCGACGCCACCAAGGCCAAGGTTCTCTCCGACGCCGATCTCGACAAGAAGGTGCAGGCACGCGCCGACCTGATCGCGGTCGCCAAGACCATCGCCAAGGACGTCAAGACCGAAGGCCTCACTGACGCCGGCATTCGCAAGGCTGTCGTCGTGGCCAAGATCGGTGACGCGGCCATTGCCGGCAAGGCCGACGCCTACATCGATGCCCGCTTTGACCTGCTGGTTGAAGATGCCGCCAAGGGCGCTTCCGATCCCTTCGCAACCGTCGTCAAGGGCGGCCTCAAGGCGCAGGACGGCAACCCCACTGATTCCGACGCCGCTTACCGGCAGATGCTGGCGCGTGACGCCAACGCCTGGACGGGCAATCAGAAGGAGCACGCATAATGGTTTTCCCGACCGTATCCTATTCGCGCGACACGCCGGCCGGTTATCCCGGCATGATCGCCACCACCGAGCCTGGCTGGAACATCTCCGCCATCGTCGAGGCAGGCTCGGGCGATATCCCGTTCGGCCGCGGTGTGATCTTCGGAACCATCGAGGACACCGTCAAGCTGCCGACGGCGCTGGGCAAGTTTGCCGGCGTCGCCATCGCCGACCGCACCGTGCCGGCCGCCAATGGTGAGGTGTTCAAGCCTTACGACCAGCTCAGCGTGCGCAAGAACGGCTCCATCTGGGTCACTGCGCTCGTTGCCGTCGCTCAGGGCGACCCCGTCTACATGACGCCGACGGGCACGTTCACCAACGTGGCGAACTCGGCGGCAAACCAACTCATCGAAAATGCCGAATGGGCAAGCGTCACGAGCGGTACCAACCAGCTCGCGCGTCTCCGCCTTGGCGTCACCAAGTAAGGAGAACGAGCATGTTCACCACCGACGCGCCCGCACTGGCGCTGAACTTCCTGCGCACGGCTCAGAACTACATCGAGCCTGTGATTTACAAGCGTGAGTATCCGGACTTCCAGTACCGGGAGCTCGTACCGGTCGATAATTCGGCGCCTGAATGGACGACCGCGATCGACTTCTTCTCGATGGGCGACGACGTCGGCGAAGCCAGCGAGTTCTCGGCGGATGGCGATGATATCCCGTTCGTTGACTTCAAGCTCGACAACGGCAACAGCCGCGTCTTCATGGCTGGTATCGGCTACCGCTATAACCTGCAGGAGCTGGGCCACGCTCAGGCTTACGGCATCGCACTGACGAACGACCGTGCCGACGCTGCCAAGCGCAAGTACGAGCAGTTTGTCGACGGTGTGGCCTTTCTCGGCCGCTCGAAGCTCGGCATGACCGGTCTGTTGAACACGGTATCGGTCACCGCTCTCACCGCAGCGAACGGCGCCGGCGGCACGGCAACCTGGACCACGAAGACGGCCGATGAAATTCTGAAGGACGTCAACGACGTTCTCAGCGTCATCTTCACCGCTTCGAACGGCATCGAGCAGGCTGACACTATCCTGCTGGACCAGGACCGTTACGCGCTGATCGCCACCAAGCGTCTCGACGCCACGATGACTACTACCATTCTGGAGCATATCCAGCGTGCCAATATCTACACGATCCGGACTGGCCGTCCGCTCACGATCCGCGCGGTCTTCGGTCTGGAAAACCTTGGCGCCGGGGGCACTCACCGGATGGTGGCTTATCGCCGCACGCCGGATGTCGTGAAGATGCACATTCCTATGCCCCATCGCTTCCTGCAGGCTGAGCGCCGCCTGTTGAAGTTTGAGGTTCCCGGCATCTTCCGTCTCGGCGGCGTGGAAATCCGCCGCCCGGGTGCTGTTCGTTATCTGGATGGGATCTGATCATGGTCAAACTCGAGAACACCCGGCCGGGCGGCTTTGGCATTCCCGGCGGTCCGGTCATTGCCGGCAAGTCCTCGCTCGACGTCGAGCAGGCTGATTGGGATACCGTCAAGGATCATCCCGTCGTCGTTGCCTGGATCAAAGCCGAGCATCTCATCGTCACCGGCGAAGATGATGATGACCCGAAGCTGTCGGAGCGGGACGACCTCAAGAAGCAGGCAGCCGAACTCGGGCTGGAATATCCGAGAAACATCAGCACCGAGAAGCTGAAGGAGCTGATCGACGCGAAGCTGGCCTAACGAAATAAAGAAGGCTCGCTGTCTTATCATACACAGCGAGCCTTCATTGCCCGGCACTACACAAACACATCTGCCGGGTCGCATAGTCAGATTATGTGCAAACGGTTTATCAATGGCTAATGTTCGCTAAGGACGTCTGATGGCTGGATACGGCGACAATGAAGGCTTTACCGCATATGCCGAGGCTGCCGGCTATGTCATTCCCGATGGCACAGAAGAGACGGCCATCACAGCGGCCCGTCAACGAGGCTCGCTGGTGATTGATCGGTATGAGCGGTTCTTCTCGGGCACGCGCACCGGGGGATATCAGCAGGAGCGGGCATGGGGCAGGAAAGGGGCGTCCACCTATTATGGCGAGGCCATCCCGACGGGTGAAATTCCGGTGGCCATCGTCAATGCCAGCTATGAGGCGGCTTTCCTCGAATTGACCAACCCCGGCAGTCTGTCGCCGGTGGTGACCGGATCCTCGACTGTGAAACGCGAGAAGATCGGGCAGCTTGAAGTCGAATACGCGGCCTCGTCATCCACCTCGATCGCCGATCTGGTTGCGATGGCAACACCGGTTGTCACCACCATCGAGGGGCTGCTTTGGCCGTTCCTAGTTCCGATATTGCCGAGCATCCTTGTGGTCTAACTCAAAGGTAGTTGCGAGGCGAATAACGTACTCTTCGGCAGCATCGGCGAGCGCCACGGCTATCTCCGCCTTCGACAGTCCTTCACTCTGCAGCCGCTCTATGAGGTCAAGCATTCCGGCTTCAACTCTAAAGCGGCTCGCTGTTGGAGGGTCCAATTCTTCCAGGCTGAAGGTCGTGCCGGCCATGTCATTCATCCCCGATGATGTACGAAGGATCGCACAGAAACGGGACAGCGCAAGCAAGGCCTTAATTAACTATTAACGGAAACATTTCATGGCAAACGCGCTCTATGCCCGCATGCAGGCGACCGCGGCACGCCTCATCAAATCCTACGGCCAAGCTGGCACCGTGACGCGCATTGCCCCACCAGACCCGGTGAACGGCGGCGACCCGGTCGAAACCGCGTATCCGGCCACGCTGGTGCCGATGGCATACGATGCCCGGAACATCGACGGGACAGTCATTAAAACCGGCGACGTCCAGATTTACATTTCAGCCGTTGGAATGGAGATTGCGCCCACCGTCGGTGACCTGATTACCGCAGCCGGAGCGGGGTATCGCATCATAGACGCAGACCCGAACAACTACGACGGGATGACTAACGTTGTGTTCATTGTCCACGGAAGGGATGCATCACAGTAGTCGAGTGGTGGGAACCCGTGGCGGTGCAGCCGAAATTGTGGTTCACTGGCTGCTTGGGGCCGGAGGGATAGATATGAAAACCTTTTCGCTTGCATCCACGCTTCTCTTATCCGTTTTGGCGTCATCGTCGACCAGCTGGGCGTTTCCTCAATGCGAGAAGCCGGAAGATCGTGGGTGTTTTACGGGCCGCTTTAATCTCACTGATGTACCAGGCGATGCGGACCACAAGAAGCTGGCCGACGATTTTGGATTTGTTGACCCGCAGGGCGTTGGATGGGAGGCATCCAGCGGTGACGTAACCAACGGAGCGGACATTCCAGCATTGCTTCAGGCAATTATAGGCGGCCCCTGGGACGACGACTACCTCCGTGCCGCGGTGATCCATGATCATTACTGCGTTCGGCAAGTCCGGAAATGGTCTGATACGCATCGTGTTTTCTATGACGCGATGGTAGCCGGCGACATCGACGAGACGAAGGCCAAGCTGATGTACTACGCGGTGTACACGTTCGGTCCGATGTGGGGCTGGACACTGTCCGGTGCAAAATGCAAAACCACACCATATTGCATTGCGGAGAAGGACAAGGCGCCCACGCGCGTGTCAATTCCCGGGCGACTGGACGACCTCAGCAAGCTCAGCGAACTCCAGGCGATTAGAGCGAGGATCGAAGCATCCGAACGAGCAGGCGCTGACCTGTCGGCAGAGGATCTGGTGCGGATTTCTGACGAGCAACATCCAAAGCAACCACTTTTACAAACACTGCCGCTTGAGCAGCAGCTGAAATACGGTTTTCAGTGAAATCTGAACCCGCCCTTTGATCCACCGGCCCGTTTCGGCGGGCCCTTTTTTGTCTTCAATTGGAAGATTGCATGACCTTCGACGAACTACTTGCCCAGTATGATCCGAAGGTTGCCGCTGCGTTTCGGGAAGCAATCGAGGCGATCAAATCTTCCATCGTCCTCAAGTCGATCGTCGACCGGTTGGAGCGGGGCGATATCGCAGGCGCCGTGGCAGCGGTCCAGTTTGAGCCCGAGGCTTTTGCCGCGTTGGAACTCTCCCTACGTGAGGCATTTAACGCCGGTGGCATCAACATGGTGCAAAGCCTGCCGTCCTTGATCTCGCCGGACGGTACGCGAGTGCTGTTTCAGTTCGGAGTGAGAAACCTGGAGGGCGAACGGCTTATCCGAGAGCAATCGTCCATCCTGGTGACGAACATTACCGAAGATCAGCGAGAAGCCTTAAGGATGGGCTTTGAGGCAGGTCTCTCGAAGGGCCAGAACCCCACGAAAACCGCGCTGGACGTTGTCGGCAGGCTCAACCGGATCACCAGGAAGCGCGAGGGCGGCTATATCGGCCTTACGAGCCGACAGGTCGAATTCATCGACAAAGCAAAGGCGAACCTCTTATCCGGCGACCCTACCTCGATGCGAAAGTATCTGGACCTCAAGACCAGAGATAAGCGGTTTGACCGAACAGTGGCGAAAGCCATCCGCGAGGGTAAGCCTGTCGACGCGGATATGACGCGCAAGATCATCATGCGACTGTCGGACAAGAACCTGTTGCTCCGAGGAGAGACTATCGGGCTTGAGGAAACTCGCACAGCTCTGTTCTCGGTTCGCGACAACGCGATCCGCCAGCAGGTAGAGGCCGGTAAGATCACCGCTCAAGAGGTCACAAAGAAGTGGAAGCATTCCGGGTCTGAGCATCCGCGTATGCAGCATGTCCAGATGGCCACACAGAATGCCGTGCCGCTCGACATGCCTTTCGTGGCACCTGACGGAACCATGCTCATGTATCCTCACGATCCGAAGGCGCCGGCAAGGCACCGGATCGGCTGCAAGTGCCGGGTTGAGTACGACATCGACTATGTCGCCGCCGGCCTGCGCCGTTATCGCGCGCGAGCTGCCTAACGGCCACGCTGTCATTTGCCGCCGCCGTGGCCAACTTCGCGGAGAAGGTGCTGGAAGCCATTGAGGCCGTGCGGAACCAGAGCGCCGCCGATGTGGTCAAGGAAATGCAGACCTCGACATCGAAGGCGGTCGTATGCCGTTCGCGACGGGGTTTTTGCAGCAATCGCTGATGGCCTCCACGGCGACAATGCCGAGCATCAATTCCGGAGCCAAGCCGGTCGAGGGGCGAACGTATAAGTTCGACTTCGGGATCATCGAAGCAGTCATCTTAGGCGCCTCGTTAGAAGACGACCTGTATTTCGGGTACACGGCCGCTTATGCGGGGCACCAGGAGTACGGTGCCAATGGTCGGCCCGCCGCAGGATTTGTCCGCCTGACTGCCCAGAACTGGCCGGTGCACGTCAATCGGAATGCTGAGAAGGTTCGGAAGGCATTTGGGCTGTAGGCGCTTCCATCTTCATCATCAGGATCATCTGGAAGGTGAAGAGGGACAGCCTGGCCGCCTTGAGCGTGTTGTTCCCAAACTCTGACGCGCCGTCTTCTTTGGCCAACAGAAGCCAAGCCTCGTGAAGGCGTTCGTGAACCTCGCAGTCCGATAGGGGCGGCTTCTCTTTCATAGGTAATCGGTACATGGCGACGAGTACGGACGCAATGATCTTCACTGCGCTGGGAACCCACCTGCGCACCATGCCGGATGTTTTGCCGATTGCTGGACCGAACGTCGGGTTTCCGGCTGCAGGGCAGCCAAAGCCGGGGAAATTCCTCGAATTGTTGTTCCTGCCCAACCGGACACGTCAGATCACGCTTGGCGACGACTCGCAGCAGAAGGTCGGCATCCTTCAGGTGTCCGTCATGTGGCCGATCGGCAGCGGCATCCCGGATGCGCTCGATGTCGCCGGCCAGATCATCAACCGCTTCAAGAACCAAACTCTATTCGCATCTGGCGTGAGGATCACGATCAGCAGCGAACCCTGGGCATCGAGCCCAATCCAAGACGTCGACCGCGT
This sequence comes from Pararhizobium sp. PWRC1-1, assembly GCF_049897905.1. Classification (NCBI taxonomy): domain Bacteria; kingdom Pseudomonadati; phylum Pseudomonadota; class Alphaproteobacteria; order Hyphomicrobiales; family Rhizobiaceae; genus Pararhizobium; species Pararhizobium sp. PWRC1-1. Next base: position 217,131 of record NZ_JAFCXE010000010.1, read on the forward strand.
GAAGGTGCCGGTCACGATCCCCTATCACGCCTTTGAACAGGAGAGCTGACCATGGCGAACAAAGCAACCAAGAAGGGCACGAAGGTCTATGTCTGCGCCACAGCTCAGAACAGCGATCTTATCAGCAGCACCTATGCCGCATTGACCTGGGTTCAGGTCGGCAAGGTGGGGAACGTCGGTGACTTCGGCGCCGACAGCACGATGAATTCGTATAACACCCTCGACGAGGCGGTGACCCAGAAGCAGAAGGGCACGGCCAACGCCGGCGATCCGCAGATTGAAGTGGCATCTGTCGCGGCGGATGCGGGGCAGGTGATCCTGCGAACGTTCGGGGACCCGCTCAACCAGGACAACATGGCCATCAAGATCGAACGCAACGACGGCGGCGCTGGCTTCACCAACACCATTTTCTACAGCCGCGGCGTTGTGTCCGGCCCCCTCTATCCCGGCGGAGGCTCGGATGACTTCGAGCTCGAGCGTTTCACCATCGGTCTCAACCAGCTTCCGGTTCGCGTGAACCCTGTCGCCGTATAAGGAACTACATCACATGGACATTTCGAAGCTCGTCAACTCCGACGACCTCTTCACTCTCAAGCTTACCGGCCCCGATACCGACGAACTCGTCGGCATCACCTTCATGATCCGCTCGAACGAGAGCGACGAGGTCAAAAAGGTTGTTCGGCAGCACAGCGACAAATTCCTCGCCAGCCGGAAGAAGAAGCTGACCACAGCCAAGGTCGAGGATGAATACCTCGACAAGGCCGCAGCCTCGATCGCCTCTTGGGACTGGGGTGATCACGACTGGAAAGGTGCAAAGCCCGAACTGACCTTCGAGATGGCGCGGGAGGTCGTCGAGGAAGCCGGCTGGATCTACGACCAGGTGGCCGCAGCCTCGGAAGACCGCGCAAATTTTACGAAGAGCTTGGGGAAAGGCTCTGCGAAGCCGTAGCGCTTGCCGCGCGGTACGACAGTGTCAAAGACAAGGACAGCGAAACTCGGCGCGAGCGAAATGAAAGCTTCGGGATTGACAGTCCCGAGGTCGACGTTCCGGAGAACGGCTATTTCCTCTGGGAATGGTTCTGGGAGTTGCGCGAAAACGCGGCGCCCGGCTTTTCCGGCCCCGCGCCGGTCTCCAATCAAGAGCTGACCGCCTGGCTGGCAATCACCGGCAACGTGATCCGACGCGAGGAAGTTCGCATCCTCAAGACCATGAACTCACGCTATTGTGCTGAAATCGATAGGGAGAGCGACGCCATCCGGGAACGGGAGACTGAAAAGTGATCAATCTTTAAAGCGCCGAGATATGGCCATTATGGCCGTGCCGTTGGAAAATCAGAGGCGGCTCTTCAGAGGCGGCTCTCGGGCCGCCAGCTACTGATAGGCCTTGTACATCGTGCCGCCCCATAGCCGCACGTTTGGAAACACAGCTTTAGCCTGTTCTACGGCCTCATCGAGGAGGGTTTTCAAAGTGGTATCCGATACGCTCTCAAAAATCGCATCGTCGAGGTTTGAACCTTTTGGCAGGGAAGCTTTGAGATCGATTGCTGCGGTAATCGCTTCCGAAAGACAAGTGGCTGCGCCAACCACGTTACCTTCGTTCCGCTCGATGCATTTTAACCGTAAGGGCTGGGCGCTCGCTGGATAAATGCTCTCGAACGCATCCATCGTCTTCAAAGCGACGTGGGCTTCTGGCAGGCACTTTGCAACAGCGACGAACGTTCCTGACGTCGATTTGCAGTAGTCAACGGCACGGGCGTCGGCCTTTTCTTCCCCAGCTTGGGCCGGGTTCGCCAACCCAATCATAGAAACAACCACCGCAATCATCGTCCGCATGAATCGTCCTCCTGTCAAACCGGAGGGACGATGAGCGAGTTTGCACGAAAGGTAAAGCCATGTCAGACGTCGCCCAGCTCGGAATTCAGGTGACCAACAAGGGTGTCAAGGAAAACACCGATGGCTTGGAGAAACTTTCCGGCGCGGCCGCTCGGGCCGAAGCTGCGACTGATGGCCTCGCTGGTGCCAATCGAGGAGCTGTAGGAGCAGCATCGGCGGCTGCAAAGGCATATGCGAATGAGGGAGCGGCCGCAGCGTCTGCTTCCAAGCAGATCGAAATGGCAAACCGCGCGGCGAACCAAAACACCGCTGGGTTGGTCCGTACCCACAACACGGGAAACCTTGCTGCCCAAGGGTTTGATATCGTCACCACCGCAGCAGGCGGGATGAGTGCGGGCTTGATTGGTATGCAGCAGGGCCTGCAGATCGCGCAAGTTGCCATGTTGACCACAGATGGCTTCGCCAAGACCCTTGGTGCTTCACTGATTGCCATGCTTTCGCCCATCACCCTTATTGCTGTGGGGCTTACCACGCTCGTCGCCGTCCTTATCCAAGCGGTAAGTTGGACAAAGCTGGCGCAGTCGGCTTTGAATGGTCTCGCCGACATCCTGGTTGATATCGCTCCATACGCCGTGGCCGCTGCGGCGGCAGTGGCTTTGCTTTACGCTCCCGCCATCATCGGAGGAATTATTTCACTTATCGCGTTGCTGGGGCGCCTCGTTGTGCAATTGGCCTTAGTGGCTGCTGCGTTTATCGCAGCGAACCCCGTTGTGGCATTCATCGCGGGTATTACGCTTGCTGTGGCGGCGGCAAATATTTTTCGGGACGAGTTAGCTCAACTATTTGGACGCGATATCGTGGCGGACGCCAAAACTGGTGTGAACTTGGTCATCGGTTCGTTCGTCGGCGGTTACGAGGCAATCAAAGCCGTGTGGGCAATGCTGCCTGCCGCCTTGTCTGATGTCGTTTACTCAACTGCCCAAAAGGTCATCGATGGCATCGAGAGCATGGTGCAGAGTGCCATTGATGGGCTGAATAACCTCATCAATAAATACGCGCTCTGGACGGCTTCGATTGGCAAGCCACTCAGCCCAGAAACCTACAATGGCATGATCCTAGGCCCGGTAGAGTTTGGCAGCGTGAGCAATCCGAATCCTGGGGCAGGGAATGCGGCTCTCGAAACCGCTGTCAAAGCTATCAAAGGCGCGCAGGGTGTCGATTACGTTGGAGGCGTTACGGATGCGATCGGTCGTGGGGCGTCCGCTGCTTCGGAAAAGCTGAAAGAACTGGCGAAGGGCCTGACGGACGTTGACGCGAAAGCGAAGAAGAAGTCCGGCGGCAAGTCTGACACAGAAAAGTACTCCGATATCGTCGATGGAGCCGAAAGGCGCATCGCCGCGCTGGATGCCGAGCGTAATGCACTGGGTCTCTCGGAAGAAGCTGCGGCAGCGCTCCGCTATGAAACGGAGTTCCTCAATCAGGCCCAGCAGCGTGGGATCACTCTTACCGCTGTACAGAAAGGGGAACTGTCGGCGCTTGCCCAGGTCATGGCTCAGACTGAAGCTGAGACAAAGAAGATGGGCGAGGCGATCGAGTTCTCGAAGGAGCTAACCAAGGGGTTCTTCGATGACTTCTTCTCCGGCCTTGAAAACGGAAAGTCCGTCTGGGAATCATTCGGCGATGCCGCCCTGGGAGTGCTCTCTAAGATCTCAGACAAACTGCTGAACGACGTCGTTGACGCACTTTTCGAAGTGAACAAAGCCGGCGCTGGGTCAGGCGGCGGGCTGCTGAGTGGCATTCTCGGTCTGTTTGGTGGAGGCCAGATGGGGATCGCCAAGGCTGGTGGCATTGGCATGTATGCAGCAGGCACTCCAGCGGCGCGGCCTGGCGTTGCGTGGGTGGGCGAGAAAGGGCCGGAACTCGTTCGCTTCAAGGGCGGCGAGGAGGTCATTCCGAACCACCGAGTGGTGTCGGCGGCGAACCAGAATGCCGGCGCTTCAAATGCGCCAGTTGCTTCCGATGGCGCGCGCGAAATCGTCCTGCGCGTGATCGGAGAGGAGGGTCCGATGTTCCGCCCCACTATCCGCTCTGAAAGCGAGGGCGTCGTCGTCCAAGGAATTAGGGACTACGATTCCAGCCGTGAGAACCTTTACCAGAACGGGCAGGCGCGCTGATGGCTGATCCGATATCGCTCCCAACGTACGGCGGCGGACGCCGCGATTGGACCGAATGCAAGTTCGATCCCGTCCGTCCCCGTGACACCAATCAAATGGAGGGCCGGCGTACAGAGGCACAGACGTTCGGAACGGCCTATTGGACCGCCCGCTATCTCTCAAAGCCGCTTCTGCGGCCTGAGTATGGGCTGATGGATGCCTTCATGATGCGGGCAGGGGACGACGGCGAGACATTCCTTGCGTATGACGCTTTCCGCCCACGGCCGATTGCGCATGACACCGGATTTCCACTTGCCGGCACGAAGGCCGGGGGAGGTGCTTTCAATGGGCAAGCGGTTCTTCAATCCATTCCGGACAGCCGGACTATCGTGGTTTCAGGTCTGCCGGCGGCATTTCAGCTTTCGCCGGGTGACTATGTCGAGATCCGCAAGACTGTCCTGGTGCGGTCGCTTCACCGGATTATGGCGCCTGCAACCTCGAACGGCTCCGGTGTGGTGACGCTGTCAATAAAATACGGGCTAGACGCGATCTTCACGACCGCAAGTACCGTCCATTTCGAAAAGCCCTCCTGCACGATGCAGATCGATCCGGGCAGCTATGACGGAACGAAGTCGTGGGCAAGCCGCTCGCCATCGTTCACGGCTACGGAGGTATTTTTCTCATGAGTGCACTTGCTCCAGCCGTTGAGGCATTGGTTGATTCCGGGAGGTTGGCCCGCCTTGACCTCATCCGTTTCGATCTCCCCGGAAAGTCGGTCGGCTACCATCGCGGCGGCAGACCATACACCCACAATGGCCTCGTCTATCTGCCGAACCGATTTTTGCAAATGGGAAATATGTCCAGTGCACTCGGAACGGCCGTCACCACCCGAACGATCGTGTTCTCCAATATCCCTGTCGCCAACCCGGATGATGCTGTGGCCCAGATCGAGACCTACAATTACCAGAACGCGCCAGTCATCATCGCGCACCTGGCAGGCGACCCTGACACCGATCAGGTCGTCGGCATCCTCGCATCGTCGGTCTACGAGATCGACCAGGTGCGGTTCAATGAGGGCGCAGTCTCCGGTTCGGAACGATCGCTCACCCTGTCGATTGACCTCCAGCCGCCCGGCCGTTCGGCGCGCGGCTCGACGGGCGTCAAGCGGTCGATGAAGGAACAGCAGTTCGATAACCTCGCGACAGACACCGGCCTGGAATATGTCGCGACCAATGCCACGATCCCCGAAGAATGGGGCCAGGTGAGCCGCTAATCAGATGAACAGATTTAGAATTGTACAAAGCACGCTCTCGGGCGAGCTGGCGAAGCCGTATGACTATGGCACGCCCGATCGTTCCGATTGCTTCATGATGGGCTGCGCCCTCGTCGATGCGATCGAGGGCTCTCACCTCACCACGAAATATGCCGGCGCTTACCGGACGTTGGCCGGTGCGCACCGCGCGCTCCGTAAGCGTGGCTTCAAGAGCCTTGTCGAATTCTGGGCCGCCGAGCTCGACCGCACCGCGGTTGGTGCTGCCGAAGCTCGTTTCGGCGATCTCGTCATCCTGCGCCTCGCCGATGGCGCCGAACATGTCGGCGTCTGCCTCGGCATGCGCTTCGTCACCAAGACCGCCAAGGGCCGCGAAGATCACGGCCTTACCGACGTCGTCGCCGCATTTCATATCGGATAGTCTTTAGATGGCAATTTTCACTGCTATAGCGACCGCCATCTTTGGTGGAGCGACCCTGTTTGGTGCCTCACTGGCAACTATCGCGGCAAGCGGTTTGGCCTTCGCGGCGCAGCTCGGATTTCAGTACCTCAATCGCCCGAAGAAGCGGAAGTACACAGCTATCCAGGGCGAAACGCAGTATGGCGGCGATGTTCCGGTCGGGACGTTGTTGGGCATCGGCAAGACCAAAGGGCAGCGCTCGTTTTACGCCAAATGGGGCAAGGGCAACAAAGAAAACGGGGAAGTTTTCCTGCTGGCCAACGGCTGGTGCGACGGCCTGGAGCCGTATGTCTATTTCTATGGGCAGAAGCATACCCTGACGCCGACAGTGTTTCCGGGCAATCACGTTATGGCCTACGAGGTGGAGAACTTCGGCGGCAACATCCTGATCCTGTTTTTTGACGGGCGGCCGGGTCAGCAAGTCGAAAGCCGGCTGGTCGGCCTCACGGCTGGTCTCGGGCAAACGTGGAAAGAGACGAGCGTCAATGCCGGACAGGCTTATGTCGTTGTCTACCGGACCTATGACGCCAACTATTTCTCGCAGGGCAAGCCTGAATTTGAATTCGTGCTCCGCGGCCTGCGCGAATACGATCCCCGAAAGGATTCGACGGTGGCCGGCGGCTCCGGTCCGCAGCGGATCAACGATCCGGCGACCTGGACGCACACCCTCAACCCGGCTGTCCACCGGCTGAACTATCAGCTCGGTCTGCGCGCGATGGTGTCCGGCCGCACGCTTATCGGCGAGGGCAAGAGCCTCGGGCAACTGGATCTAGGCTCATACTTCGTCGCAATGAACGTCTGCGACAGCCTGCGGACGGATGGAAAGCGCACCTATCAATGCTCGCTGTTCGTTACCGGCGACGATGACCATACCGAGATCCTCAAAGAATTTGACGATGCGATGGCGGGCTATGGCCTGAATCGGCGCGGCCTCTCGGGCGTCATCGCCGGTGCCCCCCAGATCCCCGTTCTGGAGATCACGGCCGACGACCTCCCGATCGATCGGGCCAAGGAAGTTCAGTTCCGTAAATCCGCCTTCGATCGCTACAATCATCTGTCCGGGCAGTTCCTGTCGATCGAGGCCAACTGGAACCCGGAAAGCCTGACCCCGGTTCATGTGAATGCCGACGTCGCTGCCGATGGCCGCAATCGCCAGACCAGCAACGACTTCCTGCAGGTCACTGATCCGGATATCGCGCAATACCTGCTCAACATCCGCTACCGCCAAAACCGCAGGGGCGGCACGGCAACGCTGCCCGTCAGCCGTCGTGTCGGTCTCATGGTGCAGGAAGGCGAATGGGTACTATGGCGCGGCAAGGAGTGGATGATCTCGGAATGGGTGCTCGACGAGCAGTTCCGTGTCACGCTGAAGCTCTCCGAGACCGGCGCTGATATCTATGATGACGAGGACATTGAACCCGGCCCGGTGGTTATTCCACCGGCGCCCGTCATCAATCCGTCGATGCTGTCCACCGTGCAGGACTTCAATGTCGAAGCCGGGATGATCAGCAGCACCGGCGGGCAAGATGCGCCATGCCTTCGGTTCACCTGGTCACCGCCTGCGGACCCCACGATTACCGAGGTCCGGATCCCCTATCGCAAGCACGGCGAAACGCTCGAGCTTCTCGCCACCTGTTCGGAGCCGGAGAGCGGGGAATTCTTCACCAGCAATGGTGTCGTCTCGGAGACGCTTTACAACGCCCGCGCCACCATAACGACTGTTCCGGATCGCCTGCGAACCTATACGCCATGGGTAACGACGGTCGCGCCGACAGGTCGCATGAACGTCCTCGACAATTCTATCGTTGCGTCCAAGATCGCCACCGCCGCCGTCATTGCTGACAAAATCCAGATTGGCGCCGTCACCAGCCTGAAACTTGCCGACCAGGCAGTCACCACGGCGAAGATCCAGATCGCTGCGGTCACACAGGACATTCTAGCGAATAATTCGGTCATCTCTGCCAAGATTGCCGACGCTGCGATCGGTATCACCAAGTTCGCGTCGGGCATTGAACCCGTTGGCATTATTGCTGGCGCGGTTGTTCCGGCTTTAAAGACGACCGAAGTTATCACGGTCGACGGAAAGCTGTATCGCTGGAACGGAACTGCTTACGTTTCGTCGGTGGCGTCTGTTGACCTTACAGGGCAGATTACGTCAACTCAGATCACCGACGGTGCGATCACTACGCCGAAGATCTTGGCGGGAGCTGTGGTCACCGCTTCGCTCGCTACCAATTCGGTCACCTCCGATGAGATCGTTGCCAACTCGATCATTGCTGGGAAGATTGCTGCTGGTGCTGTAGCCGCTGCAGAAATCGCTGCCGGTGCTATCACTGCCGATAAGCTTGCTGTTGGCACAGGATCACAATGGCTTGAGAATACAGATTTCTATGCCGGTATGACTGGCTGGGGAATTCGTGCCCAATCGTCCGCTCTGCAATACGCTGCACCGATTATAAGGACCGACACCTACGGAGTTAAACCATACGGAGCCCTTCAAATATATTGCAACACTGGCTATGTACTTAATCAGTATATGGATATCACGCCGTTTAATGCAGATGGAAGCATCAAATTCTTCACAGTTGCGGTTGGCAAGCGGTATCAGTTTTCTTGCTATTCTACTGCACATCGTGCAACAAGAAGATTGATTATAGGTTGGGCCGATAGCGCTGGAGTAATTTTAAGTTACACCTTCGGACCGCTTGTGAACCCCGAAACCATAAATCCGCAGTCCTTGCTATCTAATTACACTAGAACAAATATGTTTGGTGTTGCTCCTGCAAATGCAGCGTCGGCGATGGTGTTTGTCAGACACAACGGAACAGTCTCGCCTGAGCCTGATAGTTATGTTTGGTTTACCCGCGCTTTCTTTGGTGAAGCGACGGATAATCAAACGGAGCCATCTCCGTGGTCTCAATCAGGGGTAACGCTGATTGATGCCGGAAATATTGTGACGGGAGCGGTGACCACAGCAAAGCTTGACGTCGGCAAAGATTGCAGCCGGTGCGATTGTCGCAGGCAAGATTGCAGCTGGCACGATCGTTGCCAGCGACATTGCAGCCGCGACCATCACTGGCGCAAAGATTGCAGCCGACACAATTGGCGCCAGTCACATTGCAGCCAACTCTATCACAGCTAAGCAGTTGATCCTCACAGACTACGAAAATCTAGTTCCTAACGGTTACTTTGACGAAGCTAATTGGCTAACTTATTGGGACGCGGCTGGTGCGAGTATTAACCCTCACATAGTGACGGGGTTCAGTCAGACCGGTCAATATTCCTTGAACGTTCAAAAGACCGTATTGGCTAATTCTGTCAACATACAATTAAAATCATCGTATGCAATTCCCGTGACAGGCAACGAAGAACTGTACGGTGAATCCGCAAACATGACCAACGGGGCAACAGCTGCCAACGGGTTTTATTACCGCTTGAACTTCTACACTGCTGCGATGGTGTTCGTCAGTTCTATCGATATTTTGGCCAACATCTCAATACCTGCCTCAATGCTAACTAGGAGTGGAACTGTCACGGTTCCGTCCACGGCAAGATTCGCGCTTGTGCAAATCTTCAATCACAGTTCGAACACAACGGCGTCGAACCTTATAATTGACCGTCTTGTGCTGCGCCGGAAAAAGGCAGGTAGCCTGATTGTCGATGGCTCGATTACAGCCGACAAATTGAACGTCAACGATCTATCAGCGATCTCTGCCACACTCGGCAGCGTCAATATTTCCAGCGCGATCATCGGCTCACTACAGGTGGGAACGTCGAATATTCAAGCCGGTGCAGTGACGGGCTTTGCAGCTGGCGCCATTGCTACTGGCGCGTTGGACGGCTCACGAACGGTTGACATTGTGTTGACCCATCCTGACTCCGCAGTGACGCCTGGAATGCTCGTTAAGGTCGAAATCTATTGTTACATATCCGCGTTCAATGCGTCGGGCGGTGCGAGTGGAACATGGGTACTCGGTCTTACGAATGTAACTTCGGGTGCCAATCTTGGCGTAGTGCAGCAAACAACCTTGGCTTCCGGCACAGGAACACTGAGTTTCTTCGGATACTTCACACCGGCGGCTGGAGTGACGTCTACCACGATCAGAGCAACCGTGACGCTCAGGGGCACGGTCAACGCTAACGCCGTTTTTGCAACCTGCTTCAAAAAGTGACGAGGAAAACACAATGTACGATATCAGCAGCAGCCACATCATTATGCTGGATGCTTTTTGGAAGAGCCTCAAGGATGATAAAAAGGATCGTTGGATGGCTTATGTCTCCTGGTGGTTCTACCGGCAGCAGGTGCTAAATCAGCCCGAGTTCTGGTCAAAGATGGCATCGCATCTGACGAACCAGCTTCCCGCCTCCGACCGGGAAGGCATCATCGACCAGCTCAACGGCATTGAAGGGAAGGTGCTGTTGGAAACGACGGTAGCTCCTGACATGCCGGAAAGCCTGCTGCAGCAGCTTAACCTGATGTTCGAGCCTGTGCCGCCAGTCTTTGATGTCGAAGCTGCCCGAGCCGATGCAGTCAGCAAGATTGACCGCGATGCGGAAGCATACCGCCTTCGTTTCATCACGAACGGCTCTGGCCAGGTCATGGCCTACCAGCAGAAGCTTTCCGAGGCGAAGGCGAAGCTGGCCGACGATGGCATCGCCGACACCGCCATCCCTCACATCGTCGCCGAGGCCGCTGTTGACGGCGTCACCTTGGCTGAGAAGGCCGAGCAGATCGTGGCGACGTTCGAGGGCTGGCAGATCGTTTCGGCCAGCATCGAGCGCAAGCGCATGGGCGCCAAGAAGGCAGTGGCGGCGGCCGAGACGGCTGAGACAATCACGGCGGCCGCTGCGGTCAATTGGGAGGCAAGCGAATGAGCTGCCTTATCGCACTCCTCGAGGACCAAATCGACCTACTGCGAAAGCAGGTCAAAGACGCCGGCCTGTCCCATGACGCCCAGCACGCTAAGATTACAGCGCTTGAGGCTGAGAACGCTCGATTGCGCGGGGAGCTCAATCCGTCGTCACCGATTATGGAGGGAACGTTTGTGCGTACCGAGCCGACCGGCGATAATGAATCTGGCACCAAGACGACGGACGCGTCAGGCGAAAATTAGAAGCGGCAAGCTGAGAAGTGCCAGTGTGAGCGCTGCTACCATCGTAATACGGGCCGCTTTTATCAGTCGTTTTCGTTTTCCATCCCAGTCGTAGGTCATTTCTGCCCCAGTTTTAGACAGATTTGGTGCGGCACGGCAGAACGTCAATTCCCACAATTTAAGGACGCCCCATGAACGAGATCCTCTCGGCTCAATGGCTTGTCCCTGTCTAGTCAAAGGACATCGCTATGACTTACCGACTTCCGCTGCAGTAGTTGCAGCCGGCGCAATCTTGCGTCTGGCAACGAGCAAAAGTAGAACCAGCATGACGATGGCGACCGGCCAATAATCCGTCGCTTGGTCCCATGACCATTTCCACATTTCATAGGCTTCGACGTGTGGTGGATGCATATGGACGGAAACCTCGAAATCGCGCTTTTCGCGGCCATGGAAATGGCCGGAGGCAAAGGAAAGACCGATAATGATGGCGGTGCGTCGTTTGAAGAGCGCAAGACCGAGAACTGACACAACAACGGCAATGCACAATGCCTCGGCCACATGGCCAAGCCAGTCAAAATTGGTTTGAATATATTGCCAGTTTGCATCCATGCGGGGTTGAACGCCCGCTGGGGACTCTAGTTCCGCCCCTGATCGACACGATGATCACGTAAAGCCCGGTCGCTGCCTGACCGAAAGCGACCGGGCACTGTCGCCTCACGTATCACCGCATGAAGCGGCAGCGCGATGTCAAGCAAGTATAAGAAATGGAAGGCCGAGAATCGCCAGTGTTAGCGCTGCGCCCGTCGTGATGCGCGCGGCTCGCATAAACCGGTGGCGCTTTCCATCCCAGTCGTAAGTCATTGCTGCCCCCTCAGTTTCGCACAGATTTGGGGCGGCACGGAAGAACGTCAACCCTAGCAATAGGACAAACAACAGGTGCCCGAAGCGGTCACCCGCTCCGGAGACGGGTTAAGTTTCCGACCGCCCGTCCGACGGCGATTATGGATAACCGTCACACCTGAACCCTCTCGGGCAGAATTATTGGGGCAGATTTTCCGCAACTTCCAAGTGCTCTTGTTGGTAGAGGATTCCCGGTCGCCGCCTGACAGCGACCGGGTACTTTCGCTTCACGTATCACTGCATGAAGCGGCAGCGCGATATCACCTGGCGGGCGTTAGCTCAATCTGAAAATTTGACGAGGCCTGATCACCCAGGCAGGCGAGAGCAGGCCTCTAACTGGGTTTTCGGGAGAGTGGGTCCGAAAGCCAGCTGATTAGAAACTGCCACGCCTCGCTTTTGTTCTCAACATCGAACGAAATATTCGACTGGTGACGCCTAGCCTCCAGTCGAGGCATGACACCGCTGGGGAGCGGGAGGCCAGGCCTCTAGCTACCTCGGGGGATCCACTCCGCAAGCCAGCTTCGTCAGCAACCGAAGCGGCACTCAGTTGTTCCAAAATTAAAGGACATCACCATGCTTGCCATCACTGCCGCGCAGGTGCGCACGGCTGAGCTTTCGCCTGTAGGCGGGTTTGATCCTGAAGCGGTAGGGGACAAACGCGTCTTGGCCCCGCCACCCCTTTGGGTAACAGGGCCAGAGGCTCATCGCTCGTCCAATGACGCGGTCCTGGTTGGTCGCGGTTTTAACCGGCCGGTTGCCCGGCGCGAGCG